>JACQDG010000127.1 GCA_016201185.1 Acidobacteriota bacterium
GAGGCCCTGGTGGAGAAGGCGGCCGCGCTGCTCCGCAACCACCAGATCGTTTCTCCCTGAACCCCTGCTTTTTACAGCCGAAATTCGCCGGGTTGTTCTTCTCTGGTCGCCGGAATTTAGCGGAATTAACGGGGAATTTTGTCTTTACCTAAATGGCTACCGCTGCACCCGCCCGGACCCCTCACCCTTCATCAGCGCCTTCACCTCCTCGGCGCTGAACCGGTTGAAATCGCCGGGAATGGAGTGCTTCAGGCACGAAGCGGCCACGGCAAACTCCAGCGCTTCCTGCCGGCTTGAGAAGGTAAGCAGGCCGTAGATGAGCCCGCCGGAAAAGGCGTCCCCGCCGCCCACCCGGTCCACGATGTTCGTGATATCGTACTTGCGGCTCACCAGAAACGATTGCCGGTCGTTCAGACAGGCCGACCAGCCGTTGTGCGAGGCGCTATGCGACTCCCGCAGCGTAATGGCGACGATCTTCAGGTTAGGAAACTCGCCCAGCACCCGCTCCGACAACCTCCGGTACTTCTCCACCTCCAGCGTTCCCGATTCCACGTCCACGTCGGCCTTCACGCCCAGGGCTTTCTGGCAATCTTCTTCATTAGCAATACCTATGTCCACGAACTGCACCAGCTCCCGCATCACCTCCGGGGCCGTCATGCCATACTTCCACAGGTTTTTCCGGTAATTGAAGTCGCAGGAAACAGTGAGGCCCCGGCGCCGCGCCTTCGCCGCCGCCTCGAGCGACAGTTCGGCCGCCGTGGCGCTCAGCGCCGGCGTGATGCCGGTGATGTGGAACCACGTGGCGCCGTCAAACGCCTTATCCCAATCGATCGTCCCCGGCGGGGCGATGGCGATAGAGGCATAATCCCGGTCGTATACCACCTTGGAAGGCCGCTGGTTGGCCCCGGTCTCCAGGTAATAAATTCCCATCCGACCCGGCCGCCGGACGATGCAGTTCGTATCAACGTTGAAGCGGTGCAGTTCGGCGATCACGGCGTCGGCCACCGGGTGGTTCGGCGGCAGAACCGTGACGTAAGCCGCCGGAACACCCAATCCCGCCACCGAAACGGCCACGTTCGCCTCCCCGCCCCCGAACGTGGCCACAAAAGTCCCCGTTTGCAGGATGCGCTCCAGGTTCGGCGGCGCCAGCCGCAGCATAATCTCTCCGAAAGTGACGACTTTGTGCGACATCAGGACCTCGCGAATGATTGACTTTCCCATTGTGTCCAAAAAACCGGGAACCCTCAAGCCTCATTTGTGATACAATCGGACCCGATGAGGTGGCCGATGCAACCTCGTAAGTCTTTCTTTCTCTCTGTCTGTCTTCTGCCGGTCTTTTCGGTTTGCTCTTACGGGCAGGCTATGGTCGAGCACGCCCTGGGCACGGCCCGCGCCGGCGCCGCAGGCGGAGCGATGAAGGGAGCGGGCAAGGCCGCCGGAGGCGTCCTCGGCAATGCCGCCAAAGCGCTCGATCAGGCCGCCGGCAAGCCCGACGGTCAAGCAAACACCTCGGCCAAATCAGTTAAGGCGGGTCCCTCCACTCCCACATCCACGAATTCGCCCGCTCCTGTGCCGGCCCCTGCCTCCGCGGCCGCAGCGGAACCAAGCCCTCCGGCCCTTGACCCCTCCCAGATCACCGTGGGCCTTGAGCGCCGGGAGCTCGTGGCCAAGTTCGGCAAGCCTTCCATGAAAATGACCGCCATGAATGCCAGTCAGGTGGTGGAGACTTACTGGTACCGGGCTGCGAGCCGCGACACCGTTGTAGTCATTTTGCGCGACGGGAAAGTCGCTTCGGTGAACTCCGAGATTAACTAATCGCCGCTTCAGCCTGGGGCGCCCCCATGCTACGATGAAGGTGTGGAAGCTCGCCGGACGGGCAGCTGCCCCGATGAGCAGGCCGCGGCCGCAAGGTAGCGGCCTTAGTGAATCGGGGAGGAAAGTCCGGTCTCCGCAGGGTAGCGTGCCGGCTAACGGCCGGGGGGTTCCGATGAAATCGGGATTCACGGAAAGTGCCACAGAAAAGATACCGCCTGTCGTGCTGCGATCCGGCGGCCAGCAGGTAAGGGTGAAAAGGTGCGGTAAGAGCGCACCGCGTCCCGAGTAATCGGGATGGCAGGGCAAACCCCACGTGGAGCAAGACCAAATAGGGGACGAGCGGCGACCCGCCGCGCCAAACGTCGCCAGGCGGCAGCAGGCTTCGGCCTCGCCGCCGGCGCATCGAGTCCCGGGTAGGTCGCTAGAGCGCCGCAGCAATGCGCCGCCCAGAGGAATGGCTGCCGCCCCGACTTCGTGTTGGGGCACAGAAACCGGCTTACAGTCCGGCGGGCTTCCCTTTCTTTTAGGTTCGCAGATCGCCTCCAGTTCCCCCCGCCTTGCGACCGGCGCTTCACGATCGGCAACCCTTACATATTGTTCATCATCGGCAGCAGGTCGCGCATGATGCGGACGACCACCGGCCCTGCTGTGACAACAAACAGAGCCGGCAGTATGCAGAAGAAGATCGGAAAGACCAGCTTGATCCCGATTTTGGCCGCCCGCGTTTCCGCCTCCTGCCGGTAGGTGGTCCGCATGTAATCGGAATGGTTGCGCAGCGACTGCGCGATGCTGGTTCCGAAGCGGTCCGCCTGGATCAGTACGGCGGCCAGCTTCTTTAAATCCTCGACCCCCGACCGGTCCGCCAGGTTACGCAACGCCTCGGCGCGCCGCTTGCCGTGCCGCAATTCCAGGTTCACCAGCCCGAACTCCTGGCTGATCTCCGGGTGAGCATTCTGCAGTTCCTTGCTCACCTGCATCATCGCCTGGTCCAGCCCCAATCCTGATTCGACGCAAACCACCAACAGGTCAAGAGCGTTGGGAAGACCTCTGCGCAGGTGCTTGTGGCGCCGCTTCACCAGTCTTCCGAGCATCCAGTTGGGGCCGAAAAACCCCAGGCCCGCCGCCCCCCCCAAAGCCCCAATCCGGCTCGTGTCTTTGACTTCAAACTTGATCGTCAGCGGAATTGCCACCAGGAAGAACACCACCGTCAGCGTCACCTTGATGCCGTATAGCATCTTCAGGGCCGCTGGGTTGCGAATGCCCGCAGCCAGGCTGGGGTGAACCGCCTTCGGGGGCTGCCAGTTCTGGCCCGACACGCGGTCGATCACTGCCTTGGAGCCTATCCATACGTTCACCCCCAGCATGTAGAGCAAGCCCGTCAGTATCACGAACAGCACCAGGGACCACATCAAAACCATAAAGCGCCCTTCCCCTCTGGCCTCCCTACTGCCTGCTGCTTACTCCCCGCTGCTTCCTGCCTGCTTCTTGCCTACTATAACTACAGCTCGATGTTTACAATCTTGCGGATGACAATGAACCCCAGAATCTGAAATCCGATGGCGAGCCCCGCCATCCACGTGCCCGCGGGGTCGTTGGTAAAAAAACGCATATGGTCCGGATTCACGTAGAGCATGATGACGCCCACCACGATGGGGATCAGGCACAGCACCATCCCGGACATGCGGCCCTGGGCGCTGATGGTGCGGATCTGCCCGCGCAGCTTGAACCGCTCCCGAATCAGTCCCGCCAGCTTGTCCAGAATCTCGGCCAGGTTGCCCCCGGTCCGTTTTTGCAGCAGCACCGCCGAAACGAAGAACTGCACGTCGAGCATGGGGACCCGCTTGCCCATCTTCTCCAGCGCCAGATCCAGCGGCAGCCCCAGGTTTTGTTCGTCAAAGGTGCGGCGGAACTCTCCCGAAAGCGGATCGGAGAACTCCTGATGCAACAGCTCCAAGGAAACGGAAAAGGCGTGCCCGGCCCGCATGGAGCGGGACACGAACTCCAAGGCCTCGGGAAATTGCTCCTCAAACTTGGCCAGCCGTCGCCTGCGCCGCTGCCAGATGTAAACCAGCGGCAAGGCCCCCAACACGGCCCCCGGTATGAGCGCTGCCAATCTGTAGTAAGGAAGCATATACCAGGCTACATCAAACGACGCAATGCTCAGCACCACCATGGACAGCACCATGCGTCCCGCACTCCACCGCAGCCCCGCTTGCTCGATCAGCACCTCCAACCGGCTGTCAAGCTTCAGGCGGGCCAGAAGCCTGTTAATCAGACTCTTGGCCTCTTGCTCCTGCCGGCGGAACAACGGCTGGCTGGATGTGGACCGCTTCCCGGTGGGGATCCGCTCCAACAAGCGCTTCCGCACCTTGCCTGAGTCACGCTTCTCTAAGAATCGGTTGGCCAGCAAATAGAACCCCAGGAAGGCAATCAGCACGGTTACGAACACCAGAATGACGATGAGGGGCATGGAAACTCCTGACGCACCGGAAGTCAGAAAACAGGAGGCGTATTCGGGATCGAATTGGAATTAGCTTCTGGCTTCTGACTGAGACTTCTGCCTCCTGTCTTTCAAGTCACTTCCACCACAGACTCAAACAGATCCGGCGGCAGCGGGATGCCTGCCGCCAGCACCCGGTCATAGAACTTGGGCCGGATGCCAGTGGCTGCAAAACGCCCGATGGCCCGGCCTTCCGGCGACATCCCGCGCTTCTCGAACACGAACAGATCCTGCAGCGTCACCACCTCGCCCTCCATCCCCGTCACCTCGGTGATGCTCGTCACCCGCCGCGAGCCGTCGCTCAGCCGCGCCACCTGCACCACCAGGTCCACCGCCGCGGCGATCTGCTGCCGGATGGCGCTCAAATGGAGGTTGGCGTTGGCCAGCGTCACCATCACCTCCAGGCGGCTGATCACGTCCCGGGGCGAGTTGGCGTGCACCGTGGTCATCGATCCGTCGTGGCCCGTGTTCATGGCCTGCAGCATGTCCAGCGCCTCCTCGCCGCGGCACTCACCGATGATGATGC
>JACQDG010000120.1 GCA_016201185.1 Acidobacteriota bacterium
CCGACAATGCATCGCTTCCTGTCGCGGGCTGGGTGAGCTTGGCGAGGCCGAAGTCGAGAATCTTGACCCGGCCGTCGTTGGTAAGGAAAAGGTTGCCCGGCTTCAGGTCGCGGTGGACGATGCCTTTTTCGTGCGCGGCTGCCAGGCCGTTTGCGGTCTGAAGCGCGAAGTCAATGGCCTTGCTCGAAGGAATCGGCGGGCCGGCCAGCCGCTCGCGCAGCGTGTGGCCTTCGAGAAGCTCTGTCACCAGGTAGGGTGAGCCATCCTGCGCGCCGACATCGTGAACGATGAGGATGTTGGGGTGATTCAGGGCGCTCGCGGCGCGCGCTTCCTGCTCGAAGCGCCGCAGTCGCTCCGGATCATTGGAATACGCGGCCGGCAACACTTTCACCGCCACATCGCGCCCGAGCCGGGTGTCCTTGGCGCGGTAAACCTCGCCCATGCCGCCGGCCCCGATTGGGGCAACAATCTCATAAGGTCCCAGACGCGCCCCCGCCGGCAAAGCCATGGGCTTATCTTGACACTCCTTTCACCCGGTTGCCATAATTTTCGATCAGCCAGGAAAAGATGATCGCCTATTTGCGGGGCCGGCTGCTCGATAAGCGTCCCACCCAGATCATTGTGGATGTCAACGGGGTCGGTTACAACGTCCACATCCCCGTCTCCACTTTCTATCAGCTCGGCGACATCGGATCGGAGGCGAAGCTCTACATCCACACCCACGTCCGCGAGGACACCCTGGCCCTCTACGGGTTCCTCACCGAAAAGGAAAAATCCCTTTTTGAGAAACTGATCACGGTCAGCGGCATCGGCCCGCGCGTGGCCATCACGGTGCTCTCCGGGCTGGAGGCGGACGAGCTGACAGCGGCCCTGCGGCAGGGAGATGTGGCGCGGCTGACGCGCATCCCCGGCGTGGGCCGCAAGATCGGCGAGCGGATGGTACTGGAGCTGCGGGAAAAGCTGGGGCCCCTCGAGGCGCAGGCGCCGGCCGCGAGCGGCATCGAAGAGGACGTCATTTCCGCCCTGCTGAACCTAGGCTGTTCCCGCCAGGCAGCCGAAGTGGCGGTGAAAAAAGCTCGCGAGAACGGCGCGGCCCAGTCCTTCGAGCCCCTCTTTCGCGCCGCTCTCGAAATTGTGATGAAATAGCTTCTGAAGCGCCCACCATGCCCGACCGCCGCATCATCTCGGCCGACCGTCAGGAGGACGAGAGACAGTTCGAAGCCTCCCTGCGCCCGCGCACGTTGGCCGAGTTCATCGGCCAAACCAACCTGAAGGAGAACCTTTCCATTGCTATCCAGGCCGCCAAGGCGCGCGGTGAGGCCATGGATCACGTCTTGCTTTACGGCCCGCCGGGCCTGGGCAAAACTACCCTTGCCGGCATCATCGCGGCCGAGCTCGAGGTGGGCTTCGAGCAGACGGCCGGTCCGGTGCTGCAAAAAAAGCTCGACCTGACCGGCGTGCTCACGGCCATCCGCCCGCGGCAGGTTTTCTTCGTCGACGAGATCCACCGCCTGATGCCCGACGTGGAGGAAATGCTCTACTAGGCACTCGAAGACTACCGGGTTGACCTGCTCGTGGGCACGGGTCCCGGGGCCCGCACCCACTCCATCCCCATACCGCACTTTACCGCCATCGGGGCCACTACTCGCGCCGGGCTGATCAGCGGGCCGCTTCGCAGCCGGTTCGGTCTGATTCTACGCCTGAACCATTACGAGATGGGGGACCTCAAGACCATCGTGCTGCGCTCCGCCCGCTTGCTGGGGATCGAGGTGGACGAAACGGGCGCCGAAGAAATCGCCCGCCGCGGCCGCGGCACGCCGCGCATCGCCAACCGCCTCTTGCGCCGCGTTCGGGACTACGCGCAGGTCCGCGCTGACGGCCACATCACACGCGAGGTCGCCCAGGCCGCCCTGGACATGCTGGAAGTCGACCCTTACGGTCTCGACGAGATCGACCAGAAGGTGATGCGCACCATTCTTGAAAAATATTCCGGCGGGCCGGTGGGCCTGAACACCATCGCCGCCTCCATCGGCGAGGACGCCAACACCATCGAGGAGGTCTACGAGCCCTACCTCATGCAACTCGGCTTCCTCGATCGTACCCCCCGCGGCCGCGTCGGCACCCAGCGGGCCTTTGCCTATTTCCAGGTGCAGCGCCGCGGGTTTACTCCCAGCTTGGATCTTTGACGGAATTCCCGCCCGGATCAGTGCTATCCTACCCAGTAAACGAAAGGAGAAAACGCGATGCCACAGTACCTATTTCAGGTAGGTTATACCGCCGAGGCGTGGAAGGCCCTGGTTAAGAAGCCACAGAACCGCCTGGAAGCGATACGGCCAGTGATCGAAAAACTGGGAGGTAAGATTCACGACTTCTGGTTCTGCTTTGGAGAGTACGACATCGTGGGCGTCATTGAGGCGCCCGATAATGTGAGCGCCGCAGCCTTTGCCATCGGCGCCGCCGCCGGGGGCGCGCTGCGGTCCTTCAAGACCACGCCGCTGATGTCGGTCGCAGAGGGACTGGAGGCCTTAAAGAGAGCCGGCAAAGCCGGCTATCAGCCGCCAAGCTAATCTGGGCTGTTTCTTGAACACGGTTTATCTTTCCCTGGGCTCCAATTTAGGCGATCGGGCCAGCAATTTGGACCGGGCCGTGGCCGAGTTGCGCGGCGCAGGAGTGGAGGTGCAGCGGGTCTCCTCACTCTACGAGACGGAGCCTGTGGGCCGGCGCGCCCAGCCATGGTTCTTGAACCTGGTGGCGGAGGCCGAAACGGAGCTGTTTCCGGTGCAGCTGCTCGGCAGGCTCCAGACCATCGAAATCCGCTTGGGGCGGCGGCGGGACGTCGTGCAAGGCCCCCGCACGATCGATATCGACATCTTGTTCTATGGCAACTTCCGCATTCGCTCCGAACGCCTGGTGGTGCCGCACCCGCGCCTGGAGCAGCGCCGTTTCGTGCTGGAGCCGCTGGCCGAACTGGCGCCTGAGTTGCGCCATCCGGTCAGCCGCCTCACCATCCGGGAGCTGCTGGCCTCGACCGCCGACCGCAGCGCCGTACGCCGGGCGCCGCCGGCCAACCTGACATGACCCCTCCGCACTTCATCGCCATTGAAGGGCCTGTCCGCGTGGGCAAGACCAGCCTCGCCCGCCTGGTGGCCGAGCGTCTGCGCGCCCGGCTGCTGCTTGACAACGAGAACAATCCCTTCCTGAAGGGGTTTTACACGGTCCGGCCGGGCGCGGCTTTCCAGGCCCAGATGTTTTTCTTGATCGAGCGCTTCCGCCAGCTCAAGAACGCCTCCATCGCCACGTCGCGCTCGCCCGTGGTCGCCGACTACTTGTTTGAAAAGGACAAGATTTTCGCCTGCATCAATCTCGGCGATGAGGAATTGGGAGTTTACGACCAATACTACGACCTGCTGAAAGAGCAGTTGCCCACCCCGGACCTGGTAATCTACCTGCAGGCCAGCCCGGAAGTTTTGCGGCGCCGGATCGCCCGCAAAGATATCGCTTCGGAGGCCAACATCTCCGATGAGTATTTGATTGAAGTAGGGAAGGCTTACGAGCATTTCTTTTCCCACTACCGCGCCTCCGACGTGCTCGTGATCAACACCACGGAGCTGGATTTTGTAGAGAGGAGCCGCGACCTGGAGGAGCTGCTGCGGGGGCTCACCCAGCCGATCAAGGGGACCCAGTTTTTTCCGAGCCGCCGCCTGGGGGTCGAGCCTGCGAAGGTCCCGGGCAACAGAAGCCTTGTAGTCAACCCTTGCGGCCAAGGCGTTTCCTCAACTCAACGCCCGAAATCACGGGATCATGGTTGTCCCTGAGCCGATCCAGGGCCACCTGGTAATCGGCGTACTCGGTGAGATAAGCCTCGATCGCCTTTACAATGAGGTAGGTTTTTGGCCGGTCGGTTATGCTAGCGACCTCGTCTAACAGCCTCGCCGTTTCGTCGGGAAGTCGGAGAGAGACTGCTACCGACATTATGCCTCCACCCTGAAATACTTGCAATACAAGTATAGCACGCCACGGCAGGGCCGTCAAATCACCGATGGTACGGTGGATCGGGTTGGGCGTGTTTGCTAAGTCCATGTTTCTAAAAGAGAAAATTGGCTTTGTTTTGTAATTTTAATTTTTTCGACGGTTCTCCACCCCCGGGGCGACTCACACCTCCTGCAACAATGGTAACCCGGGCGCAGGGCCGAACTGGCGGAGGGGGCGGGTAAGGGGTTGGAAACAAAGGGAGGATTACAGTGCGGACGCGGTGACGGGGCGGAGGGTTCAACATTCCTGGCGGGTTTCTCCACGTGTTATGCTGTCTTGAGTAGCACCCTGGGCGGCGAGACGCGCCCGTGGCCGGAGTTGCGAGGGACAAGCCTGAAATGAACCGACATTATTCCTACCAGATCAACCTGATACCTGAAAAGGAAGGTGGATACACGGTCTTGGTGCCGCTGCGGCCCGGCTGTGTCTCGTGGGGCCGCAACGCTGAAGAAGCGACCCGCCATGCCAGGGAAGCGATCGAGCTTCATATCGAGAACCTGATCGCGCATCGCCAGCCTGTCCCAGGAGAGCGGGCCGCCGCGCCCGTTCTTACGGCTTTCGTCGAAGTGACGCCTTCGCATGTCTAAGGAGATGCCCGCGCTACGCGCGCGGGATGTGGTCCGGCTGTTTGAAAAAGCCGGGTTTGAACCTTGGCGGCAGAGGGGAAGCCACCTCACGATGTACCGCGTGAGCAATCAAAAGGTGCTGACCATCCCCGTACAGCCGCTGGCGGAGCATTCAGGGTGTTGGTTCGAGGGTCGCAGGAAACCTTCATCAGCCCTCCTTCGACTTCTCTACCGCAGCCTGGTGCAACGGATGTTTCGGGCCGGCGCTGCGACCCGCACGGGGTCAGCTTGGCCTTAGCTTCACGTCCACACGGACAGTACCCACTTCGATAGTTCCCTCCTTCGCCTGGGTGATAGAGCCCGGATCGGGTGGCTCGTTGTGCTCCCCTGGTTTCTTGCGGCACTCGAAGGTGCCCGCCTGGATGAGCTCCTCGAGACACTTGGTATCTGGCGGAAGCGCGAAGCGCGGGTCATTGACGATCGTCTGGAGCATCGGATCTAGGAGGTAAGCGGGCACCACGTACGAGAGATTCGTGTTTATGTGAGCGTAGTCTCTGAGTTGCGGTGCTGCAAGATGGTCGAAGGCGAAGGTGCGGATGACGTCCTGCAGTCCAGCGTTGAGTATGCCGATCGCCCTCGGGTCTTGGGCCGGGAAGACCGGCGACCCGCTGGCTCCCCCAAGGCTCATGAGGTCAATTACGAACGAGTGTGGCGCCTTACAAGAGAACGGCAGGACGGCGCTAATGATTCCCCTCTGGAGGGTGGGGCCGATGTGGTGCAGCCAGCCGGGCGCCGTTAGGGTGTCCGTTCCCATAGGGTAGCCTACCGTGGCAATCTCAGCTCCTTCCCGCAGCAGCGAAGTGTCTGGCGAGAGCTTGATGCTGGGCAAGCCTTTGGCTTTAACATGGACTATCGCGAAATCGGGCCTGCGTGACCCGTAGTAATGGCCCTCCTTAGAGAGCTCTATGTCCCCAACATTGAACACACCAAGGACCTCCAGTTGAATCCGACCCATGCCGCCGTCGGGAGCACTTGGGACTTTGCCCTCCTCGATAAGGTGGAACAGCACCGCGTAGAATGGCCAGTCTCCCTTTGGGGCGTCCTTTGGCATCGGCAACCGCATGAGCTTCTCGGTGACGTGCGCGTTGGTAGCAACGAGTCCATCGGCGAGGATGAAGCCCGTACCGACAATGGGAGGAACCTCGGGCGGAGGCGAATTCGGCCCTAGCACCGGCAAATACTTCGGCATGAAGGCCACTACTGCTGGGCGTATGGCTCTGTACGTCTCGACAAGGTCCATCGCTTTTCGCCGAAGCCCCCCCTTCCGCTAGAGCTGTATAGGTTAGTCTCTTCTGTCAAAGCCATCCCTCCGTACCTCCCAATTGTTGCCACTTCGCCAATGCCGCCTTCACCCTAGCTGCAGCCGCTGGTCGACCCGCAGTTGCCGCACTTGTAGCAGTTGCCGTTGCGGGTCATGATGGAGCCGCACTCGGAGCAGGTGGGGGCGTCTTCGACGGTGGCGAGGAACGGGAGCTTCTGCTGGGGCTCGGGCTCGGTGGGGCGCAACTGGGACGCCTCGCCGGCCTCGACGTGGCCGTATTCGGGCGAGATGAACTTGATCCCCAGCCAGCGGAAGATGTAATCCATGATCGACTTGGCGTAGGGGATCTCTTTGTTGCCGGTCCAGCCGCTGGGCTCAAAACGCACGTGGACGAACTTGTCGGCCAGCACTTGCATGGGCACGCCGTATTGCAGGGCCATGGAGACGGCCGTGGCGAAGCTGTCCATCAGTCCGGAGATGGTCGAGCCTTCCTTGGCCATACGGATGAAGATCTCGCCGGGGGAGCCATCGTCGTACATGCCGACCGTGATATATCCCTCGTGGCCGCCGACCGAGAATTTGTGGGTAATTGATTTGCGCTCATCGGCCAGCTTGTGCCGCGCGGGACGGTAAATGATTTTTTCCGCAAC
>JACQDG010000121.1 GCA_016201185.1 Acidobacteriota bacterium
AGTATGGATCGCTTTCAATTTTCTCGCAGAGCCTATGCGGGGAACATTCCGGGGGGCGAGATCATTCGCGCCGTAGCCGTCGCGTTGATCTTTACCCTATCTGCCCTTGCTGCGGGTTCGATGTGCCCGGCCCCAGTGGCGCTGGCGAGCCCCGGCCTCAGCGCACCGCCCTGGGCGGATTTCGCCCGGTTTTAATCTGGGCCTGGTTTCACGCCGGGACCGCCCGCTCCCGGCGCGCATCCCACTTCAGATATTTCTTCTGCCGATAGGATTCGACTCCCATCAGGCAAGCGACGGCGCCGTAGTATCCCAGCATCACGTCGCAGCGTAGCGGCTCGTTCTTGCGGATGGCGCCTTGCAGGTTGCGGTGGTGAAGGGTGATGTCCTCCGCGCCGGTCTTGGTGTGGACAATCTCCTCCCGGCCCTCGGCGAACTGCTTTTGGGGTGTGATGGTGAAGCCGGTGCGAGTAAATTCCAGCGTCGCCAAGTGGCCACGAATGTGGTGAGGCGCCGGCGTGTCGTTGGCCATCGAGGAGATCACCACCACAGACGGGCCGCCGGGGTAATCGCACATCATATTGAAGGTGTCGGGGATTTCGGCCACGCTGTCGGTGAATTCCCACTTGCCGCCCACGGCCACCACTCGCTCGGGTAGCTTCAGCCCCACTGCCTTGATGATCCGCGTGATGCGGTGAACGAACAGGTCGGTGGCGATGCCGCCCGAATAATCCCAGTAGCGCCGCCACTGGAAATAGCGGCGCGGATCCCACGGCCGCTTGGGGGCCGGCCCCAGCCAGGCGTTCCAGTCCAGGTTCTCACCCGGCTTCGCTTCCGGGTCGATTTTCTCGGTCCAGAAATCGTCCTTGTAGTTGCGAGAGTAGTCGATCTGCGCCACCACGATCTTGCCCAGCGCGCCTTCCTTCACGTACTTGTAGGCCGTCTCGTAGGAGTCGTCCGACATGCCCTGCACGCCAACCTGCATTTTCACCCCGCTCTGCTGGATCTTCTGCACCACCCGCTTGGCTTCGGCAATGGTCTTGGTCATGGGCTTTTCGCAGTAGATGTGCTTGCCGGCGTCGGCTGCGTCGAGCGTCATGCGGGCGTGCCAATGCTCGGGCGTGGCAATCAGGACGTAGTCGATGTCCTGGTTATCGAGCAGCGCCCGATAGTCGGCATACGGCTTGCCTCCGGTTTTCTGGGCGGCGGCGTCAAGTCGCACCCGGTAGACGTCGCAGACGGCGGCGATCTCGATATTGTCGGATTCGCGCATTTTGAGTAGGGCGTTCATGTGCCCGTTAGCCATCCCGCCGCAGCCGATGACGCCGATGCGCAGGCGGTCGTTGGCGCCGGGAGTTTTCGGGGCGCGGGCAGCGGTTCGTCTTGCGGCGCGGAGAAGGGAAGCCCCCCAGGGGGCAGCGGTAGAAGCAGCAACGAATTCTCGTCGGGTCATAGCGTCCAAGTATAATCCCTCCCGCCCCGGCTTCACCTCGGCGGGCGCACCCGCTCGCTCAGCGCGGCAATGCGGCGGCCGCACTCGGCGCGGGCCTCGGCAAAACCGGCCACCGTCACCTGGCCCGACTTCGAATAGTCGAGCACGACTTGCTCGGCGGCCACGTACTCGGCGCAGGCCTTGGCTACCTCCGATGCAACCTCCAGTGGAATCGTCGTCACTCCGTTGGCGTCGCCATGCAGCAAATCGCCGGGATGGATCACCACCCCGCCCACCCGCACGGGCACATTAATATCGAGGAACTGAACATAGCCGTGTGAGCAGATCACGCCGCTCGAAAAACACGGAAAGCCGAGCCGCCGGACCTGGTCCAGGTCCCGCGCCGCCCCGCTGGTGATCAAGCCCGCGGCGCCGAAGCTCTTGTAGGCTGTGCACATCACTTCGCCGAAGGTGGCCGCCACGGGCGGATCGTCCAGGTCCTGAAACACCACCACCGGCGGCGAAGGTACATCAACAAAAGCAGCCACCTGGCGGTCGAGCGACGCGTATACACTGCCCTCCTTCGGCGGCGCGGCGGCGCGATAGGTGGCCGTCAAAGCAAAACCCGCCATCGGCGGCATTTCGGGGAAACAGGCCCGGATGCGGCCATCAAGGTACCCGGCCGTGCGCGGCCGGACGTGGAACAGCTCGATCACGTTGCAGATCGTCGGCGTGTCGTAACTCCGCAACAGCTCCAGATCGGCAGGTGGAATTGTGGTGGTTCTCATCTGTGTTTATCCGTGTTCATCTGTGGTTGCATTTTCAGAATTGCATTCGTAACTGCGCGCCCACGGTCCGGGGCGCAGCCAGCGCCGTTCCGGAAAACAGCCCGGAAAAATTGAGCAGGTTCAGCCGGTCACCGGCGTTCAGAACGTCGATCTGGAGCCGCACCGAGCGGCTTTCGCGCTTCCAGAGCTGCGCACCGGTCGACACATCCCAACTGAACCCCGGCCGCACCCGCCCCCGAGCAAAATTCACCCGGTCCAGAATTGGTGGCGAGGAACTCGCCTCGAAGTCCTCGCGTGTTGCGCCGGGCTCGAGCTCGACCGGAAGGCCGCTGGAATACTGCGCGCCCCAGGCCAGCCACACCCGGGAACGAGGCTGGTATCGGATCTGGGCCCGCCCCGTGTTTCGCTGGTCCTGGGTGATCGGGAAGCGGCCCGTGCCGCCCGCCAGTTCGGCGGATTCCTTGTCCAGAAAGAGGCCGCCGGTCAAGGGAAGGTAGCCGGTCCCGATTTGGTTCGACCAGCTTGCAAAGCCGGAGAATCCCCGGCGGCCGGGCATTTCCACTCGCAACTCTGTGCCCTGAATGGCGGCGCGCGAGAAGGCGATAGGGAAGTTGATGCCGGTGTTCAGGAAGACGTCGTCGTCGGCGAACTCGCGGAAGCGCCGCCAGAACTGATTCGCCTCCACCCGCAGCAGCCGGCCGAAGCCTTTCCGCACCCCCACTTCGTAGAAATCCCCGTGACTGGGACGGACTGGCAGTCCTTGGAAAGCGCCGGTCAGAAGGAGGTTTTCGATGGCCGGCGTCTGGAACGCCCGATCATAGGAGGCGTGCAACACCACGCCCGGGGTTTTCCAGAAATAGGCGGCGCCCAGCCGCGGGCTCCACGCCGACTCCTGCACCAGCAGCCCGTAATAATCCCAGCGCAGCCCGGCATCCAAGGTCCAGCGTCCGTGCTGCCAGTGGTCCTGGACGAAGGCGCCCGCCTCCCGGCTTCGCTGGCGGTCCTGGAAGCGGAAGCCCTCCGAGCCGTTCTGCTGGAAATAAAACCGCTCGTGCAGGCCTGCCGTCTGTCCGTCGCCGCCGAATTTCGCCACGTGTGCGCCTTTTTGCACTGCAACATGGCCGGCCAGATAGACCTCGCGGAAGCCTCGGTCCTGGGCAGCGTATACCGGCGCTGCCAGCGGATTGCTCCACAACTGGGCCGAAAGATCCCGCGCCATGAAACGAATGGTCGCCATGGCGGTTGAGTGGAAGACATGCCGGAAGCTCGCGCGACCGGCCGTTTCTTCGTTGCGGCGGTCCTGACGCTGTCCGTTCTCTTCCTGCGCCGGATCGTTTGGCGCCAGGAAGTGGGCCCGGTTCCAGCTAAAGAGCGCCTGCAGGCGATCCCGCGCGCTGAAGTCGCGTTCGAAGCGGAATGAGCCGCCTGCCAGTCCGGCATGATTGGTGTAGTTTTCCAGCGCCGGCGGATCAAGAAAACGGTCGGTTTCCGCAGCGCGTAGCCCGCCTGAGACGGCCGTTCGGCCCGCGACAAAGGCGTCGGCGACGTAGCTCTCGGCGCTCGAAAAGCTGCCGCCGCGCAGCGCTACCTCCGGATGATGCCCGCGGGCGTCGCTGCGGCGCGTGAACAGCTCGACGACTCCGCCGAGCTTGCGCCCATATTCGGCCGGGATGTTGGCCGTGAAGACGTGGATGGCCTCGAGCTCGTCGGTTTCCACCGCCGGGGCAAAGGCCGGCGAGCGGTTGTCCGTCATGGGAATCCCGTCGATCACATACTGCGTGTCATACTCCGAGCCGCGCGGGTGAAGGACCGCGTTTGCTTCCATCAGCCATCCGGGCAAGTTGTTGACTAGGCCGGCCGTTCCCCGTCCGGGCGTGGAGAAAGAAGTGTCGGCGAGCTTCTCGCCCTCCAACTGAAACACCGTTCCCGTTTGCCGCGGATCCAGGGGCGAAACGGCATCCTGCACTTGGATGATGGTTTCGAGGGCCTCTAGCGGTAGGGTGATCTCACGTACTACAGGGATCTCGGAGCGTATGGCGATCGGCTCACTGAAGCCGGCGAACCCCTGCCGGGTGACCTGGAGCAAATACGGGCCGAAACGCAAGTGCCGGGCGCGCCACCGGCCGTCCTCGTCCGTATCGGATTCGGCCAGAAAAGGGGAGAGGCGGCCGGAGAGCTTCACGCGGGCTGCAAGAGGCAACCCGGCGGGATCGCGCACTGCCAGGCTCACTTCACCTTCCAGGCGGTGGGCGGGGCCGGGACGCGCCGCCAGGCACAAGAGAAGACCCAGAACTCCGCTCCACCGAGCAGCGCCCGCGGGAGGCTTCACACTGTCATTATCGGATACCCGCTGCCTCACATAATACGGTCATAGTCTCCGCGGCGGCCTGCTTCCAGCTAAAACGGGCGGCGCAGGCGAGGCCGCGACGGCGCAGATCCTCCCGGCGCTCCGGCCGCTCGATCAGTTCCCGCATCGCCCGGGAAAGCGCTTCCGCGCCGGGTCGGTCAAGGACCAGCGCCGCCTCCTGCACACCCGCTTCCCCGAGCGGCGGATGAGCGAAGGTGATTACCGGCGCCCCGCAGGCCATCGCCTCGAGGATGGTGAAGGAGAAGCCCTCGTGCAGCGTGGGGAGCACAAAAGCCGCGGCAGCACTGTAAAGCTCCATCAGGTCCTCCCGAGGCGCAAAAGGGATGTAGAAGGCCGCTGCCTCGAGCCCCCGTTCAGCGATCAGCCGTGGGGCATCGATCCCAAGGTAATCCGGCCCGACCAGAACCAGCACGTGCGGCACACTCATCTCGCGCCGCAGCCGGGCGAAAGCGTCGAGCAGCATCGGGATATTCCGCCGGCGCGAAAGCTTGCCCACAAAGAGAAAAAACGGCCGCGCAGGAACGCCATAGGCCTTGGCAAGACGCGGGGGGATCGTCTCGCCGCCGCGGGGCTGAAAGGCCTCGTCCACGCCCGGGTAGATCACGCGGACCTTGCCGCCCTCCACTCCGTAATACTCGATCAGGTCGCCACGCGTGGAGGCTGAATTGGCGATCACCAGCCGGGCCTGCCGTGCGCTGTGCCGGAAAAACGGGCTGGTTCGCGCGCGCTGCCACCAGGAAAAATCTTCGGGCCGGGATTCGTAGATGCCGAGATTTGAAACCACCCCGATGCCGGGGCAGCGCCAGGGCAAGGTGTACGGGCCGAAGACGACGGCGGCGTTCTCCAGGCGGGCCGGCAGGGCCAGATTTTCCCACACCAGCGGCGGCCAGGGGCTGCGGAGCACCCGCAACCCCACGCTTCCGGTAATCGTCCCCGGCTCGAGCGATGGCTCGGCCGGAGCATAGACCAGGATGCGCCGGAACGGCGTTTCGTTTCGACTCCAGTAATAGAGCAGATACTCTAGATAACGGCCCACGCCGGTGAGCGGGCCGCACAACCGCCGGGCAATCACCGCCAGTTCCACGTCATCCCTTCTCAAAGACCGCCGCGATGAACTGCGCGTGGTCCAGCGGATAGCGCCACTGGCCTAGGGTGTAGTGGACTGCGCCCAGGGCCACTTCGGCCGCCGCCAGCCGCACCGGATTCTCGATCACGGGCTCCACAAAGTATCGGTAATACAGTTGAGGCCGCTGCTTGGCGAAGCGCACCAGCGGGTGCAGGCTGTCGGTCTCGATCACGTTCACCGAACGGCCGCCCGTTTTCAACACCCGGGCGATCTCGCTGCACAAGTCGTCCTTTTCGGCCGCGGGGATATGGCCGATTACATGCGAGGTCACCACGCAGTCGAACGACCCGCTTTCGAAGGGAATGGGGTTCATTCCCGATTGCACCGCCATTCTATAGTGCCGGGCGCATTCCGCCAGGGCGGAGAAGGCCGTGTCGACGCCCACACATCCCGCGGCCCGCTCGGCGAATATCTCTCGCCCGCGCGCGCAGCCCAGGTCCAGCAGCCAGACGCCCCGGGGCACGTACCGCCGCCAGAAGCGCCATTCCCGCCACGACCAGTACGGCAGAAGACGCAAAATCGCTCCTTTTAGGCCGGCCGGATTGAGGTGGTACGGGACATGATGGCTGATGTACTGCTCGTAAAACGCATCGGAGTCGCAGAAGCTCGGGATGCCGTCCTTCACCGGAACCCGGCGGCCGCAAGCATAGCAGCCCAACGCCTCACCATTCCATTCGAGCGCCGCGCGGCAGGAGGGACAGATGAGCCCCAACGGCAGGTTATCCAATGGTGACTTCATTTCGGGATTTGCCGCGCCGCCTGACGGAGCTTGAAGGCCCAGGCGCTGCGCAGCACCGAATCCAGGTCGTGCTGCGGCCGCCAGCCAAGAGTCTCCTGGATTTTCTTGGGGTCGGCCACCAGGTGAGGCGGGTCGCCCGGCCTTCGCGGACAGATCTTTTCGCGGATCGGCCGGCCGGTGATCCGTCGCGCCGCTCCGATCACCTCGCGGACCGAATAGCCGCGCCCGGTAGCCACGTTGTACGGGCCGCTCGCCTCCGGCGGGGCGTCCAGCGCCAGAATATGCGCCTCAGCCAGGTCCTCCACGTGAATGTAGTCGCGGATGCAGGTGCCGTCGGGGGTGGGGTAATCATCGCCCAGCACGGGCACGGCATCGCTCTCTCCGGCCGCCGCCATCAGCACGTGAGGGATTAAATGCGTCTCGGGCTCGTGACGCTCGCCGCGCTCGGCCGTGGCCCCGCAGACATTGAAATAGCGCAGCGCGAAGTAAGTGAAGCCGTGCGCCCGCCGCAGCCACTCGAGCGCTCGCTCCACCGCCAGCTTTGTCTCGCCGTAGGGGTTGATCGGCCCGGTCGCCGCCATTTCGGTGAGCGGGACCGGATTGCGGTCTCCGTAGACGGCGCACGTCGAAGAAAAGACGAACCGCTCCAGCCCTGCCGCTCGCGCCTCCTCAATCAGCGTCAGGCTCCCGATCACATTGTTGCGGTAATACAATTCCGGGGCGGCCACCGACTCGCCGACCAGCGCCAAGGCGGCGAAGTGCACGACGGCCTGGATGGCATGCTCCCGGAACAGCGTGCGCAGCAGGTCGCGATCCGCAATATCCCCTTGAATGAAAACAGCTCCCGCCGGGACGGCGTCGGCATAGCCCCGGGAAAGGTTATCGAGCACTACAACGCGCTCGCCGCGCCGGAGCAGCCTTTCGACCGCAACGCTGCCGATGTAACCGGCTCCTCCGGTGACAAGAATGCTGGTGGGATTGGCGCCCATTCTCGATTACAAGGCTGGGATGACCTGGTCTTTAATGTGCGTCCTTAAGCAGTTAGGTTAGCATGCTGTTACGGCTTCTGTGGCCAGCCCCTTTCTGCAAGGAAGGCCGCCAATAGCTCCGCCGTCAGCTTGTGGCCGGCGACGTTGAAGTGGGCGTCCGGGAAATAGAAAAGCTTTTCGCCTGGCTGCTCGGCGTGAGAACGGCGGAAGGCCGGCAGCAAATCGAGGATGACCGCTCCTCTCCGGTCGGCCCATTCGTGCAAGATCCTCTGGGGCCGATCCAGATCGAGATCCCGGTCGGCGATCTGAAAAGCGTCCTGCAATTCCCGCAGCTCCTCGGGATAGATCTGGTAGCTGCGCGGGATCACCAGCAGCAGGAAATCGGCATGGTGCGACCGGCAGTAGTCCTGGAATTGATCGAGGTATCTCAGGGTTTCGGCCACGCCCCGGGCCGTTTCCGGTGGGTAGTCGCGCCAGTGCACCTTGGAAAATTCATACAACCAGGGGTCGCGCGCGGCGAGCGTTGCGTGAACTGTTCGGACCCCGCCGTGACGTTGCTGCCATGACAATTGAGACGCGCGAAGAAATTGCAACAGGTGAGAGGAACGCAAGAGCTTCTGCCCCAACCTGGTCTTCCACCTAGCCGGCCGCAGCTCGCGCCGGATCAGCAGGCCGTCGGCCACGTCGAATTGCTCCAGGCCCCCCATCTGCACGTCCGTAAAGTCGTTGCCCACGAAGAGGCCCAAGATCACCAGTTGCGGCCGGTATTGGTCGCCTATCGCCTCCAAGAGCCGGAACTGGTCGCTGGTTCCCGTTCCCGGCGTTCCTGCCTTCACCACCCGAATTGGCCTTGTCTGGTTCAAGCGCTGCTCTAGCAGATACAGGTAAGTTTGTTCCAGGTTGACGCCCCAGCCGAACGCGAAGGAGTCGCCCATTCCCAGAACCGGCGGCGCAGGGGACGAAACCGGCCGGGCGCGATCGCGAAAGCCCTCCTGGTTGATGGCGATGCCCACGTCCCACAGCCTGGTGACGTGGCGGCGCCGGGCGCCGGGCTGCATGCGCAGGTTGCGGCCGGCGCCCAGGTAGTAAATGTTGACGTCCAGCAGTGGAGCAGCATGAAATACCCAGCGCAACAGGGCCTCTGCGATCAGGCAAGCTACGCCTACGCTGATCCCCAGCAGCAGGAGACGCGCCGCCTGGACTTTCCACTGCGTGCTGGAGAGCCGGGCCATCCTGTTTAGTCTGGCAGGCTAAGCCTTAAACAGGCAAACAAAAAGGCCACGCCGAAGCGTGGCCTTTCTTGTTCCAGATGCAAACCCGGTTTCAACCAATAGGGGGCGGTCCCGTATGGTGCGGAGGCACCTGGTGCTCCCCTGTGGGGCAAAGATGGAATACTGTGTGCCCATGTTGCCCGTGGTGGCAGTGGGTCTGGATATGCCCGTGAATCGTGTGCGGGCTAACTGGCGCTGAACCGGGGTAATGATGCTGGAAGATGACGTTGTTCAGGTCGGCAGAAAAAGATCCACTCTCTTGTGTTAATGACCGCAGGTCGTTATTCAGGGAGGTCAACATCTGCTGGTCCGTCTGGGTGGCAATCCCTCTCTCGAACCTGGTCTGGATGGCGCTTCGGGAGGCCTGGTAAGCAGCCAGGCGCGTAGAAAGACTGTCAAACTGGTAGGAGAGCTGCTCTACCCTGGGAAGCAGGCAATTGGCTTCTTTCGCGGCTTCCGCCAAATCGGACACCTGCTCCGCCTGGGCCTGGTTCAGTTCGATCAGCGCCCCGTCGGTGTCCGGACGAACCGCGCCGCGGCTGCCCGACTTGAAGGAAACCAACTGGCCGGAGCCAAGGGTGGCAACCAGTTCCCTGCCACGTGTGACCTTCACCTCGCCTTTGCGCACCAGAACCGTAACGGTTCCTTTTTCGTTTAAGTAAACGGTCGCGGACGAAGCAGGCGCCTCAGCGGCTACTCTCAGGGAAGAAGCCAGAACCCGAGAAGGCTGGCCTGTGTTCGCCATCTCAACGGAGCCCGACCGCAACAATAAGTGATCCTGGTAAACATTCCCCTCGGAGTCAGCGCCCAGAGTATAGCGGGAACCGTCTTTCAGATTCAGGCGGATGGCAAAGTCCAGGCTGCCGATATCATCACCCTCAAAGATGGTGGAGTTGTTCTGGATGACCGAGGAACCAACCGTAAAGTCAGATTCGCTGCGAGCGAAACCGATGGGCCGCAACGCAGCAGCCGATACGAGAACCGGCAACAATAAAATTAAGACACCTACTGCCACACGCACACGCGCAGATCGATCCATCTCAGGGTTCCTCCCTCGACGCTATTCCCGCGTATTATCCACCTTGCCCCCCAGGGCTGTCAAGTACTAGGAAAAAAAAGAAGGAAGAAACCTCTAGGACTTCTGGCTAAGGAGGCAGAGCCCCTTGCGTACGGAAATGACGGCCTTGACTTCGCCTGCCGCCCGCCCTTACATTGAAAAGTACCGCAAAGTCCGCCGGGTGGTGGTGTGGCCGGCGAAAAGGTACGGGTTTTTTTGCCATGTCCGTTCCCGTTCTGGTTGTTGATCCGCGACCGCTGGTTCGAGAAGCACTTTCCAATCTGCTGGCAGGACATGAGGAATTCGAGGTAGGCAAGCCCGCCCCCAGTTTGGAGGAAGTGTTCCTTCGGCCCTTGGACAAAACCCTCAGCGTGGTTCTGGTGGGCGCCCCCGCGATCCGGCAGATTGACGAGCAGGCCTTGATGGAGGGCGCCCGTTACGGAAAGTCCGTCCGCATTTTGGTCTTGGGCGATGAGTACAGCGAGGAGACCATCTGCCGGCTGCTGATGCTCGGCTGCAGCGGCTATCTGCCCGGCGAAGCATCCACCGAAATCCTTAAGAAGGCCATCCTGGCCGTGGCCCGGGGCGAGATTTGGGCCGAGCGCCACCTGGTCACACGTACCCTGCAACAGGCCCTGGCTGCGGCCGGCATCGACGCTGTGCTCACCAGCCGGGAACGGGAAATCCTGGGGCTGGTGCGCATGGGCCACACCAACCGCCAGATCGCCGAACTGCTGTTTATCAGCCCGGAGACGGTGAAGTGGCACATGCGGAAGGTGTTCAGCAAGATCGGCGTCAGGGACCGGCTGGAGGCCACCCTGTACGCCCGTGAAAATAACATCTTTCCGCGCCAGGACCGGGCCGAACGGTCGCTTCTGACCCCGGCGCGAAGCCCCCGCACTCCCTAGCGCCGAGGGCGCGCCTCAGGATCGGCTGTTGCGCTTTACAATCTCGGCTCCATTAGCATTTTGACCTTTGACGGCAGATCGGTTATGCTAGCAATAACGTTTCGTGGTTGCGGCGTCCCCACTGTAATTTCATCCCCACATCCAGGGAGGAGTGATGAGTTCTGCCAGGACGCCCAAAGAAGTGTTGGAATACGCCAAGGCTCACGGGACCCAGATGCTGGACATGCGCTTCAGCGATCTGCCCGGCCTCTGGCACCACGTTTCCTTTCCCATCGCCCAGTTGAGCGAAGGCAGTTTTGAAGACGGCTTCGGCATCGACGGATCGAGCCTCCGCGGCTGGGCGGCCATCCACGAAAGCGACATGCTGCTGGTTCCGGATCCCTCGACCTGCATGATGGATCCCTTCACCCAGATTCCAACCTTGGTGATGATCGGTGACGTCATCGATCCCATCACCAAGCAGCACTACGAGCGCGACCCGCGCTGGATCGCCAAGAAGGCCGAAAAATATTTGCAGTACAGCGGCATCGGCGACACGGCCTATTTTGGCGCGGAGGCCGAGTTTTTCATCTTCGATAACATCCGCTTCGACCAGACCCAAAACTCCGGCTATTACTTCATCGACGCCGAAGAGGGCCGCTGGAATTCCGGTCGGGTGGAGAACAACCTGGGGTACCGGCCGCGCTACAAGGAAGGGTATTTTCCTGTCCCGCCGACCGACCACTACCAGGACCTGCGGGCCGAGATGGTCAGCACCATGCTTAAGTGCGGCCTGGAAATCGAGTGCCACCATCACGAAGTGGCCACGGGCGGACAGGCCGAAATCGACCAGAAGTTCGATTCCCTGGTCAAATCGGCGGACAACATGATGTTGTATAAATACATCATTCGCAACGTGGCGGCGCAGCACGGCAAGACCGTCACCTTCATGCCCAAGCCCCTGTTTCAGGACAACGGTAGCGGTATGCACACCCACCAGTCGGTGTGGAAGAACGGCGCGCCGCTGTTCGCCGGGGACCGCTACGCCGGCCTGTCGGACGTGGCTCTGTGGTACATCGGCGGGCTGCTGAAGCACGCTCCGGCCATCGTCGCACTGGCCGCGCCCACCACCAACAGCTTCAAGCGGCTGGTGCCGGGCTTCGAGGCGCCGGTAAACCTGGCCTATTCGCGGCGGAACCGCTCGGCCGCCTGCCGCATCCCCATGTACTCGGCCAGTCCCAAGTCCAAGCGGGTCGAGTTTCGCCCGCCCGACCCTTCCTGCAATCCCTACCTGGCCTTCGCCGCCATGCTGATGGCGGGCCTCGACGGAGTGCAGAATAAAATCGATCCAGGCGAGCCTTTAGACAAGGACATCTACGATCTCTCCCCGGAGGAGATGCGCGGCGTTCCCTCGCTGCCCGCCTCGCTGGATGAATCCCTCAAGGCGCTCGAAAACGACCACGCTTTCCTGACCAGGGGCGACGTGTTCACCGAGGAGGTCATCGAGACCTGGATCGATTACAAGATGAAGAACGAGGTGGACGCCATCCGGCTGCGCCCGCACCCCTACGAGTTCGCGATGTACTATGACATTTAGGTGCTAAGCGCTAGGCGTCAGGTGTCAGGTTGAAAGCCTGGCGCCTGGCGCCTGCAACCTGACACCTGCCTTTATGTTTCGCCACCCGGAGCGGGCCCAGCGCAGCCTGATCCGCCTGGAACCCTGCCTCACCCCGGAGACCCGGGCAACCCTGTATTCGCTGCTGCGCCAGTCGCCCGACCCAGACTCGGCACTGCACTATCTCGACGGGTTCCTGTCTGCCACCGGCGCCCCGCCCGGGGCAGGCTTGCCCTCCGGCTCTCGCCTGCATGCCCTCCTGGCCGTCTTTGCCCACAGCCGTTTCCTGGCCGACACCTTGTTTCAACGCCCGGACTTGCTCGGCTGGGCGCTCGATAAGACGGAGCTGTATCGGGTGCTGCCGGCTGAGGAGTGCCGGGCCGACCTGGGCCGGCTGCCTCTCGAACAAATGGATCGTTCCACAGTGGCGTTGGAGCTGGCGCGGTTCAAACGTCGACACTTGCTGCGCATTGTGCTCCGCGATGTGCTGGGGTTGGCCACGCTGGCCGAGGTCGCCCTGGAGCTTTCCACCCTGGCCGATACGCTGCTGGAGGCCGCCCTGGAAAGGCTCTACCAGGAACTGGTCCTGCGGCACGGACATCCTCGGGTGGACGGCCGGCGGCAGTGTGAATTTGCCGTTCTGGCGCTGGGCAAGCTGGGCGGGCGCGAGCTGAACTACAGTTCCGACATCGACCTGATGTACCTGTTCGGCGGGGGCGGCGAGACTGACGGGCCGGAGCGGATCACGAACAAAGAGTTTTTTATCAAGCTCGGCAACCAGATCACGGAGCTGCTTTCCGCCAACACCACGGAAGGTTTCTGCTATCGCGTGGACCTGCGGCTGCGGCCGGAGGGCAGGCTGGGAGAGGTGGCCCTGTCGTTAAGCGGGGCCGAGGACTACTACCGGCGCCGCGCCCGCGACTGGGAGCTCCAGATGCTGATCAAAGCGCGGGCGGCGGCCGGCAGCCAGGAACTGGGCCGCTGTTTTCTCGACTTTGTCGAACCGCTCATCTACAAGACCACCACCGATTTTTCCGCGATAGAGAGCGTCTCCGAGGCCCGCCAGCGCATCCACGAGAAGCTGCACCGCCGCGTGCCGTCCGGACTCAACGTCAAGCTCAGCCGAGGCGGCATCCGCGACATCGAGTTCCTGGTGCAGTGCCTGCAGCGCCTCTACGGCGGCCGGGATCCGTGGGTGCGTCAAGGCGGCACGTTGTTTGCCATGCATCGCCTGCGCGACAAGGGCTATCTCGCGGCGCGCGATTACGCCAGGCTCACCGGCGCTTACCAGTTCCTCCGCACCTTGGAGCACCGCCTGCAAATGGAGCACGAGCGCCAGACCCACACCCTGCCGCAGCGGGAAGAGGCCCTGGAGACGCTGGCCGCCAAGATGGGGGTCTGGAGCGGCAGCGGCCCTTGGAGCGCAGAAGAGCTGCTCGAGGAAACGCGCCGGCATCTCCGCGAGGTCAGCGCCATTTACGACCGGGTAATCCATGGTCACGGCCCGTCCGCGCAGTCGTCCTCCGAGGCGGTTTCGCTCTTTCAGTTGGAGATGGAGACGCCCGAGGACGCCTCCGAGTGGAGCGAGCAGGCCCAGCTACGATACATCGAGTCAAAAGCCCCGGAATTGGCTGCTCGCTTGGCCGCCGCCTCGCCGCGCCGCGGCCGACGCCTGTTCCAGCACTTTTTGGCCAGGGTGATTGCCATGCCGGAAATCCTGGCGGCCATGGAGCAGAAGCCGGAGCTGCTCGGTTTGGCGGCCGACCTTTTCGAATGCAGCCCTTTTTTCGCGGAATGGCTGATTCGCAATCCGGAGCAAATCCATGAGCTGCTGGAAATGGCTGCCTTCGGTCCCACCGGCCAGCAGGCCGAGCTGTTCGAGCTGGCGCCGGACCACCGGCCCCGCGATAATCCCGAGCTGGAGCATCTGATCCGCACCCAGGCCTCGGCCACTGAGAAGTCGGCCTGGCTGCGGCGTTTCTATCGGCGCCAGATGCTGCGCATCCAGACGGAAAGCATTTGCCGGTGCAGCCCCATTTTTTCCGTTCTCGACCAGACCACGGAGCTGGCCGATTGCGTGGTGCGCGCCGCCTACCAGATCGCTCTGGATGAGGTGCTGCGCTCGGGCGCCACCGTGCCGAAAGGGGCCGGCGGTCCTGGCTACCCGTCCCGATCAAACGCAAAGGAGCTGTATCGGGACCCGATGCACGTGGTGGCCCTGGGCCGCCTGGGCATGCGGGAATTTGACCTGGGTTCCGACGCGGACCTGGTGTTCATCATCCCGGACCCGGCTCGGCCTGATCTGCCGTTTTGGACGCGGGTGGCGGAGCGCATGATCGACGTGCTCTCTAGCTACACCGGCGAAGGGGTCATTTTCTCTATCGATACCCGCCTGCGCCCCCTGGGACGGGAAGGGGAATTAGTCCAGACCGAGGACCACTACACCAAGTACTT
>JACQDG010000122.1 GCA_016201185.1 Acidobacteriota bacterium
TGAGAAGGCGAAAAAAATTAGCCGCGCGCCAAATCTGCCTGCGCGAGAGCGCGCGGTGGCGGAAGCCCTTCAGTTTGCGGCGGTCGCCGCACGGTTCGAAGCCACTTCACGGATCGACTGGCGCGGACGGCCCGAGCCGGTTGCCGCCGCCCGCGCGGACGAGGCGCCCTTCCGGGCGGGAGAACCTCCGGCGCCGGCCCGGTGTTGCGCGCCGTGGGGCCTTCGGATGCTCAATACATGTCCGACCTGCAGGTGATCCCCCTCAAGATGATTCCAGACCTGGAGTTGGGCGACAGTGACCCGATAGCGCCGTGCCACCCCTCCCAGCGTCTCCCCGGGCTGTACCTTGTGGATCGCCTGGGTTCGACGGCCAACCCCGGCGGCGGCTGTTTGAACGGGTTCCGGTCTCAACGGAACCGGAATGTTCAGCCGGTCCCCCGGCCTGGGGTCTGCCGACCCGAGGTGATTCACCGTTGCGATATCCCTCGGCCGGACCTTGTAAAGCGCTGCAATCCGGGTGAGGGTCTCGTTTTCCCGCATTTGGTGCCGCCGCCAGCTTTGGCGATGAATCTCCGGGACGGCGGCGATCTCCCGTTCGAACTGCTCGGCGGTATCCTTCGGGATCCGCAGGGAGTAAGGACCGGCGGGGGTTGAAGACCGCAATAGCGCCGGGTTGAGCTGCTTGATCCGCTCCACTGCAGATCCAGCGGCGTCTGCGATCAGTGGGAGCCCGATCCGGGAATTCGTCTGCACGGTGTCGTAATCGATCGGCTCTTCCGGCACAATGTCGTCCAGGTGGAAGGCCTCGGCGTTCTTGCCGAGCAGGGTCATGGCCAAGATGACGGGAACGAAATTTGTTGTTTCCTGGGGCAGCACCCCGCGGCCGGCCAGCTCCCAGAAGTCGGCGTAACCGGTACGTTCTACGGCCCGCTGCACCCCGCCGGGCCCGCAATTATAGGCGGCCATAGCCAAGTGCCAGTGTCCGAACTGCCTGTAGAGATCGGCCAGGTGGTGGGCGGCGGCCCTGGTTGCCTTCTCCGGGTCCAGCCTCTCATCCACGTGGCGGTCCTGGTTCAGGCCGTACTCCCTGCCGCGATAAGCTACGAACTGCCACATCCCGGTAGCCTTTTTGGGGGAGCGGGCCTTGGGGCGGAAACCCGACTCAGCTTGCACCAGGTAAACCAGCTCCTGCGGAAGGCCCTGCTCCTCCAGGATCTTCGAAATCATCGGCCGGTACTTCCCCGCCCGTATCAGGCTGGCGCGCAAGGTGTTGCGGCCGCGGCCCAGGAAGTAATTTACATACCGCAGGACGCGGTCGTTAAGCGCCAGGGGTAGATCGGAACGGGTGGCGGCCAGCAGCCGGCTAAGATCCGCGGGAACCCCGGAATCTTCCCCCTCGAGATTCAGTTTTAGCAGTTCTTCCAGCAGTAGCGGCTCGGACTGCTGGGAAATGCGCGAAGGTGCCTGGTTCCAGGAGCCCAGTTCCTGGACCCGCAACTCCTCGAGTAGCTTGTCCGATTCTCGTTTCAGCAGGGACTCATTTTTCCGGCGGTCGGGGTAGCGCGGCTGGGTTTTTTCAAGGATTGGGAGTGTAGGATTGTTAGCTGACGTGCTGGTGAAGTCGATAGCCGGGGGAGGGTCAGAAAGCAAGGCGGCGCGCGGCGCCGGGGCCGGCGCGGGCAGCCACGGACTCGCCGCGAAACCGGCGATATTCGAGTGCCGGGCCAAATAGGCATTGTGGGCCGAGCAGGAGACAAGCAGCGTCAACCCGCCCAGGAGAAATGCCTCGCGCAGCTTGGGCTGGACCTTCGCCATCGCTATTCGCAGTCTGAAACCTCAGTAACTTGTTGGGCAGGTCCCAAATTCCATCGGTCCGCGAGCTATGACCCGCAAACGAAAGGGAAATGCTACCAAATCCTGTAGGCACTGTCCAGAAAAAACGGCGACAGAAAAAACGGCGGCATTCTTTCGGAGCTTTCACTGCTTCCGTAGGGGTACCGCGCCCCGTCGGAAGGCCCGCACCGCCAGCCATAGCTTTTAATATCAGCGACTTACAGGCTCTCTGTCCTCTTCTCCCGGGTAGCGGTCCAGAAACCGAAACTTGCCCCATTGGATCAGATGCCCCTCGAATCTTCCGCGGCTCAGCCGGCCATACACAGCTGCTGCTTGCCATCACTAGGGGGAAATGCTACACCCTTTCTGGGGAACCGGCTTCCATGGCCGGGATCGAAGCCTATGCGCTTGAATCGAAGAAGCGCGGTAAAGCGGCTGGTGGCTATGGTTGGCGCCTCGCCGCTGGTCGGGGCAGGACAAACCCAAACTGCTCCTGAATCCCCGGCCGGCGAGGCCCTGTTCGAGCCGGCCTGTGTAATGGACTTCGAACCGCTGGCCAAGGCCAAGCTCGACCAGTTGGCTTATGACTACCTGGCGGGAGGGTCGGAGGATGAGGTTTCGCTGCGGGACAATCGCGCCGCGTTCGAGCGGATCATCCTGCGCCCGCGAACACTGGTCGACGTCCACAAAATCGACCTTTCGACGGAACTGTTCGGCCAAAAGCTCGAATACCCCATTCTGCTCGACCCGGCCGGCGGCAAGAATTGCCTCTACCCGGACGGGGAGAACGTGGTGGCCAGGGCGGCCGCGGCCCCAACCATGCGCGCTTTCGTGAAGCAACTGGAAGACCAGGGCTGCTCAGGCATCTGCTTCACTCTCGACATCATGTACGTCTCACACCGGGACCGGAACATCCACAACAAGTTCGACCGCGCCTGGGGCGAGACCGGAATTCCTAAGCGAGACTCGCAAGGCCGCTTGCCGCACCCGCGGAATCCCGAGCGAGCGGGCATTTATCCATCCCGTCCCTTTCCAACGCCGACCTGGGAAACCGTGCGGGAGTTGCGATCGCTGACGAAATTGCCGATCGTGCTGAAGGGCATTCTGACGGCCGAAGACGCGCAGTTGTGTCTTGAGAACGGCGTTTCGGGGATTATCGTGTCAAATCATGGCGGCCGGCAACTGGATCACGTGGGGGCGACCATCGAGGCCTTGCCGGAGGTGGTCGAAGCGGTAAAGGGAAGGATCCCGGTCCTCATCGATGGCGGCTTCCGCCGCGGCACCGATATCTTGAAGGCCCTGGCGCTGGGCGCCAAGGCGATCTGCATTGCCCGTCCTTATCTCCACGGCCTGGCCGCCTTCGGCCAGCCGGGGGTAGAGCGCGTAGTGGAACTGCTGCGCACCGAGCTGGCGCTGGATATGGGGCTGGCCGGAGTGCCCAACCTGGCCGCCATCGACCGGCGGCTGGTTCGCATTCGAGGAGAAAGAACATGATTGGCCGGCGAACATTCCTGGGTTGCCTCTGTGGCACGGCATTGGGAGGGTCCGTGAGCGTTCCCAGCCGGGCCGCCAAGGTTGTCAGGCTTTTCAAATCGCCGGACGGCCATCCGAACGGATTGGAAACGGCCGCCGAGGGCTTCTGGATCGGCGAGCAAACTACTGACCGCGCCCACCTGGTCGATTGGAAGGGGAAGCTGATCCGCAGCGTCGAGACCGAGTCGTCCAACACCAGCGGGATAGCCTACGGTGGCGGATTCCTCTGGATGGCCGCCAACGGCAGAGCCATCGGCAGGCCGCCCCGGCCGGCTGACGCCACCACCGGTGAAATCGTCAAGGCGGATCCAGCCACGGGCAAGACCGTGGCTCGCTACCCGGTACCCGGAGGCGGCGGCGTTCACGGCCTGGAATATGCCGAAGGCACTCTATGGATCACCTCCCTTCAACTCCAGAAGCTTTCCCAGGTGGACCCCAAGGATTTCCGGGTAGTCCACCAGATTCCAGTGCACCTGCCCCGGGCGCACGGCTTGGCCTGGGACCGCGGCGCCATCTGGTGCATGCACTCGACCGACCGCGTGATCCACAAGCTGGACGCCCGGGATGGCCGGCTGCTCGAGCAGATCACCCTATCGAGCGAGGACCCCGATCCGCATGGGATGTGCCTTTGGAACGGGCGCCTTTACTACAGTGACGCCGGGATAGCGCCGGGCGGTGGTGGCAACAACAGCCCCTGGGCCGGCTATGTATGCCGGATCGATTGAAACGGGGTGCGGTGGGGCTAATGGTTGGGCTGTGCCTGGCCCAGGAGGCGCCGGAGAATCGGATTCTACGCCCCGTTGATCACGCCCGTTTCCGTCATTGCGCGCGGCTTGGCCGGCTCGAAGCTGCAACTGGACGGCAAGCCGGTTGTCTCGGCCGCCCCCGCCACGGGAGTCCTTGCTGCAACCATCTCTCCTGCCACCGGATTGCATGAGCTAGCGCTGGTGACTTCCGGCGGTTCGCAGAAGTCGCAATTCTTTGTCCGCACCGGCAGCGCCGCCGAGCCTCCCGACGGCTGGAAAGCCTATCGACCCCACCCGCCGGGAGCCACCGGGTGCGACACTTGCCACGCCGTGAAGAACGGGTCCTGGGCATTCCGGGCCCAGGCTCTCTCCGCCGTCTGCTTCCAGTGCCACGACCAGAAGGCTTTTGCCGAGCCTCACTCGCACAACGAGCGGCTGCTGGCCGATTGCCAGTCCTGCCACGATCCTCACGGGTCGACCGAGCGGTTTCACTTGAAACTGCCGCGCGAAACAGCCTGCAAGCAGTGCCACGGCTAGTTTGAGCGTCGCGGCTGATCTAGTGATTCGTGGCGTGCGCCAGGTCGCGCTTGCGCTTGACCTCGATGTTCAGCCGCTTGATCTTCTGGTTCAGAGTGGAAAGCGGGATGCGAAAGCTCTCGGCCGTCTCGGTCTGGCTCCAGTTGCACTTTTCGAGCTGGTCCAGGATAATGCGGCGCTCAAATTCGTCCATGATGTCGAACAGAGAGGCCTCGGCCGGGCGCTCGAAGGCGGGAAGAATGCGGCGGACCTGCACCCCGCCGGCCGCCAGCAATGAATCGGGCAGCAGGTCAACGGGGACATTTACGTCGGTGGCCAGCACGACGGCCCGCTCGACCACGTTCTCCAGTTCGCGCACGTTGCCGGGCCAGTTGTAATCGAGCAGCAGCCGCATGGCTTCGGGGACAAAACGCAGCCGCGACCGGCCCTCGGTGTCCAGGAACTTCTCGTTTTCCCGGCAATACTTGGTGAAGAAGTGCTCCACCAGCAGCGGAATGTCCTCCCGCCGGTCGCGCAGGGGGGGCAGGTCGATCTGAATGACGTTCAGGCGGTAGTATAGGTCCTCGCGGAAGCGGCCCTCCTCGACCTGCTTGTGCAGATCGACGTTGGTCGCCGCCACGATCCGCACGTCCACTTTGATCGGCTCCACGCCGCCGATGGGAACGAATTCCTTCTCCTGGATCACCCGCAGCAGCTTGGCCTGGGTCTCCAGGCTGATGGTGCTGATCTCGTCGAGGAAGATGGTTCCGTGATCGGCCACCTCGAAATAGCCCTTTTTGGTCTGCAGGGCGCCGGTGAAAGAGCCCTTCAGGTGGCCAAACAAAGTCGATTCGAGCAAATCGGCCGGCAGGGAGCCGCTGTTGACCGCCACGACGGCCCCGTCCGCCCGCGGCGAATTGGCATGGATCGCTTTGGCGATCAGCTCTTTGCCGGTGCCGCTTTCTCCGTGGATCAACACGGTGGAGCGGCTCTGCGCCACCTGCCCCACCAGCTCCAGCACCTTCACCATGGCTTCGCTTTTGCCGATGATTTGCGAAAAGTTGTAACGCTGTCGCAGGGCCCGTTTCAGGTGGATGTTTTCCCTCTCCAGCCGCCGCCGGGAGATGGTGTCGTCAATTTCGATCAGCAGTTTCTCGTTGTTCCAGGGCTTGGTGAAGAAGTTCTTGGCGCCCAACTTGGTCGCTGTCACTGCTTTCTCGATGGATCCATAGGCGGTGATGATGAAGACCGGCGTCTCGCTGTCCCGGCGGCGCAGGTCTTCGAGCACTTCCAGGCCGGAGCGGTCCGGCATCATCAGGTCCAGCAAGACCAGGTCGTAGGGCTTGGCCTCGAGGCGCTCGAGGCCGCTCGTCCCGTCCCCAGCGCCGTCGACTTCGTAACCTTCGAGGCCAAGCAGAGTCGACAGACTCTCGCGGATCTCCGCCTCGTCGTCAATAACCAGGATTTTCCCTCTGGATTCAGGCATGAACTTCTTTCCTTAGGCCGGGCCTTCCGCCGGCTGCTTCCGGCGCCACCTTGCTTGCGGGCGGAAACTCCAGCCGGAACAAGCTCCCTTTCCCCGGCTGGCTTTCCGCCGAAATGGTGCCGGAGTGCTCCTGGATAATCCCGTAACTCACCGACAGGCCCAGGCCGGTCCCCTTCTGTCCCCCCTTAGTGGTGAAGAAGGGATCGTAGATGCGGTTCAGGTCTTCGGCGGCGATGCCCACGCCCGTGTCGGCGACTTCGACCCGAACCGCGCCGCCCGATCCGTTGTGGCCGCTCGAAGTCCGCACGGTCAGCACGCCCCCCTTCGCCATGGCGTCCTTCGCATTCAGGAACAGGTTCAGGAGCACCTGCTGCAGCTTGCCGCTGTTGCCCTCGATTTCCGGAAGCTGCTCGTCAAGCTCCGCCTCCACGCGGATGCCGGCCTTCTTGAACTGATGCTCCACGAGCGAGCAGGTCTCCCGGATGATCTGGTTGAGATGGACCCGTGAGAACTCGGTGGCCGATGTGCGGGAAAAATTCAGCAGGGAGTTGACGATCTCGCTGGCGCGGAAGGTCTGGGCAGCGATTTTCTCGAGCAGCCGGGCCTTCTGCTCGTCCTGGGAGACCTGCTTGGCGAGCATCTGGGCATAGGTGGAGATCACCGCCAGGGGGGTGGTCACTTCGTGGGCCACGCCGGCCGCCAGCAGCCCGATGGAACTCATCTTCTCGGCCTGCAGCAGCTGCTGCTCGAGCTCGATACGGTCGGTGACGTCGTCGAAGATAATGAGCCGGCCGATGCGGTCGAAGTTCTTGGCCACCAGCGGGGCGATGGCGATGTTGAGGATGCGGTCGCCGAGCGGTTTGGAGGGAGGCGCAGGCAGCGTTTCTGGCCGCAGCCGGAACTTGTAGATATTGTGAATGCCTGTCTCTTCCCGCACCCGCACGAACTCCTTCACCAGGTCCTCGGGAAACAGCTCGGCCAGGGGCCGGCCGACGGCCTGGTCCCGCGAGACGCCGTACATCAGCTCGAGCTGGGTGTTCCAGCTCTCCACCCGGTCTTCCAGATCTACGGCCAGAATCCCCACGTGGATGGACTCGACGATGTTTTCGCTGAAGTCCTTCAGCCGCTCGTATTGCTCCACCTTCTGTTGGAGCGAGTGGTAGAGTCGCGCGTTATCGACGGCGATGCCCAGATAGCCGCCCAAGGTCACCAGCAGCTCCAGGTCTTCACCGGAAAGATAATCGTGGCTCTCGGTGCGGCCCAGGCCCAGGAAGGCCACGGTGCGGCCCCGCGCCGAGCAGGGCAGGTAGTAGGTGAGGTCCAGGTCGGCGATGGTGCTGCGAACCGAGGCCGCGCCGTCCAGCCGCCACCGGGTGCTCTCAAAGAACAGATACGGCTTGGGAGTAGGGCTTGATTCCGGCCGCGCCGGTTCGAGGAAGCTCAGGTCCAGAAAATCCCCCGGCCGGATAGCACGACCCTGACGGTCCCGCAGGCCGAGCCCCCTGGCCAGTTCCCAGCGGCCTCCTTCGCCCCCCAGAAAGATCGCCACCCGGCGGCTCCCCAGCGTCTGCGCGAGCCGTTCCGTCACTGAGCGCAGCATGGCCTCCAGGTTTGTTTCCGCGCTCAGCTCGCGGGCAAAGGTCACCAGGGTACGGCGGTAGTCGTAGCGCTCCCGGTAAAAATACCGGTCCAGGCGCTCCTGGATCCAGGCCCGCAGCGGCTGGAACAGGAAGGCGGCCACCAGCACCGCAGTAATCCAGCCGGCCTGCCCTAGCTCCTGGAAGTTGCGGTGGAACATATCGCCCACCGTCAGGATGCCCACGTAGAAAGCGCCCAGCACCGCCATCGTCGCCAGTGAATAAGCGAAGCCGCGCCGGAAGATCACGTCCACGTCCAGCAGCCGGTGGCGCAGGATGGCGTAGGCGAAAGTCAGCGGGATCAATCCCAACGACAGCACCGCCAGGCTCATGTAGGAATGGGGCGCCACGCCCAGCAGATAGGGAATGGCGTAAACGGCGACGAAAGGGGCTATGCCCCAGCAGGTTCCGCGCCTGAGCCATTTCAATTGCTGTCGCAGCAGCGTGTCTTCCGTCTCCGAAGTGCGCCGGTAGCCCTGCTCCAGCGCCAGCGCCGCCGCTAGGAAGTAGAGGGCCAGCAACCCCAGCGAGATTCGATCCAGCGTCCAGCTCAGCTTCAGCGACGACCATGCCGTCCGCGCCACCCCCATCGCTGCCGCCAAGTACGCGGCCATCACGGAAAACGGCGGCAGGTAAACCAATGCCGTCCGCGCCACGGGCCGCCCGGACCACGGGCCGGTCTGCGAAAACCGCCAGCAGAAATGCAGAAACAGGGCCGGCATGAACAGCAAGGCCCAGACGTTGCCCCAGTACATCGCGCGGTCGAAGTTATTCAGCTTGCCGGTGTAGTGGAAGCAATAGACGAGGAACGAAGCCAGGCAATAGACGTAAAAGTGCTGGGAAAGCGGCGCCCCCTCCCGGCGATAGAAGACGAACAGCCCGATCAGCAGGTGCATCAGCCCCACTACATACAGGTAGTAGAGAATAGGGCTGCCCTCCGCCGGCTGGACGATCAGGGTGGTCCGCAACTCCACGCCCTGGCGCAGGATGGTGTATTCAGCCTTTTTCCAGGCGCCGATGCCGAACAGGATCTGAGGGATCCGGAGGGCGTTCTTCACTTCCACACCGTTGATGGCAAGCAGCCGGTCGCCTGGCTGCATGCCACTCCGAGCGGCGGGGCCGGCGGGATGAATCCGGCTCGCTTCCACCCCTGCTGCAGTGTCCAGCCAAGCTACCCCGTCTTCCGGCAGTTCAAAGCGCCTCTGTTGCTGGAAATTGAGAATACTGGCCAGCACGGCCGCTATCGTCAGCAGGGTCAACAGCGCCCGTGGGAAGCGAAATGGAAGTTCGCGTAACATGACCCCTGTTTCAGCCCCGCGAAATATGGCCGTCCAAGGCCCGGCAACCGTGCGTTCATCGGCGAGCACGTCAGGGGCCACTTCCATTTCATTTGCTGAGCTGCTAGCCATTTGCTAAACAATCACTTACATCAGTGTACCCGATCTTCATTTCAACTCTACCATTTTCTGTATTTTTTGTACCAAAAAGGGAAAGTGGTGTTAAACTTGTAACTTAGGGACGGGCGCGCCGGACAGTTTCCGCCCGCTCGGGAAACCTGGGAACTTTGGGCTACGTCTAATTGGGCGGTGTAGTGTTAGCGGGGTCGGGTGCTGAGGGTTGGAAATTTCCAGTGGCGAGAGGCGATACTGCATTGTCGGCGAAGGGCTTACGCCGGGGAATAAGTTTACTTGACGTTGCCAGCCGCCAATCCTACAATCATCATGTAAGCAATCCACGAGCGCAGATGGTGTGTGTAACCTGAAGTGGGAGTGACTAGGTATGTCGCGTAGCTGGCTTAAGCTCACCTGCTTGCTACCTCTGGGCTTGGCGCTCAATTTCACCCCCCTTCAAGGCGGCGACAAGGCTTCGAAACCGGCCGAGGGCCAGGCCAAGCCCCTTTCTGAAAAAGAGCAAAGGCGGCGGCAAAAGAAACTGGAACAAGAACTGGCCGGGCCATATAAGCGCTGGCTCAGCGAGGACGTCGCCTACATCATCACCGACGAAGAGCGGGCGGCCTTCAAGCGGCTGAACACGGACGAGGAACGGGAGCAGTTCATCGAGCAGTTCTGGTTGCGTCGCGACCCCACTCCCGACACGGCCGAAAACGAGTTTAAAGAAGAACATTACCGCCGCATTGCCTATGCCAACGAGCGCTATGCCTCCGGGATCCCTGGCTGGAAGAGCGACCGCGGGCGCATTTATATCACGTTTGGCCCTGCCGACGAGATCGATTCCCATCCCTCAGGCGGGTCCTATGAGCGGCCACCGGAAGAGGGTGGCGGCACCACCTCGACCTTCCCCTTTGAGAAATGGCGCTACCGCTACCTCGAGGGCATAGGATCGGATATCAACCTGGAGTTCGTGGATCCGACCATGACCGGCGAGTACCGCTTGACCATGGATCCCTCCGAGAAGGACGCGCTCCTGATGGTGCCTGGCGCCGGCCTCACCCTGATGGAGCAGATGGGGCTGTCGAGCAAGGTGGATCGCTTCACCCGCAGCGACGGCACCCGCCTGGGCCGAGGCTTCGGAGATGTGCCGGCACGTATGAACGAGTTTGAGCGGCTGGAGCTTTACGCCAAGGTGCAGAAGCCGCCGGCCATCAAGTTCAAGGACCTGGAAGCGGCCGTCGAGAGCCACATCAAGTACAACACTCTACCCTTCCAGCTCAAGACCGATTATGTGAAGATCACGAACAGCGCAGTGCTCACGGCCATTACGGTCCAGATCCAGAACAGAGACCTGGTGTTTAAGGAGAAGGAGGGCTTGCAGCACGCGGTGGTGAATATCTTCGGGCGGATTACAACGGTCTCCCGCCGCGTTGCCAACGTGTTTGAGGACGTGGTGCAGGTGGACACCCCGACCGAACTGCTGCAGCAGGCGGCGAGCCGTTCCTCGATTTACCAGAAGGCCATTCCTTTAGCCCCCGGCCTGTACCGTCTCAACGTGGTTCTGAAGGACGTGGTCGGGGAAACGATGAGCACCTATGAGACTGCCCTGCGCGTTCCCAAGTTTGAGGACGAGAGGCTGGCGTCAAGTTCGCTCATCCTGGCCGACCTGATCGAGAAGGTCCCCACC
>JACQDG010000123.1 GCA_016201185.1 Acidobacteriota bacterium
CACCCCTCTTGACAATGGGCGAAGAAAAAGCGAAGATGAGAACGTGCTCTTTGGAGACCAGGGGACAACTCAATTGGTCGGCATCGCCCGGCTGGCTGCGCAAAGCCCGCTGCTTGAAGCTAAGTCCCGAGTGGAATACTTTGAGCTCGAGTCCCGGAGCATCCTGAATCGTTGCTCCAGCCCGCGGATGCCCTTCGCCTGGACTATCAATCCCTATCGTGGCTGTGAATTCGGCTGCCGGTACTGTTACGCGAGATACACCCACGAGTTCATGGAGCTGAAGGACGGCCGGCTGTTCGAGGAGAAGATTTACGCCAAGGCGCACGCCGCGGAGTTGTTGCGGGAGGAGCTGCGGCGGCACAGGGAAGGGGCCATCGCCATTGGCACCAGTACCGACCCCTACCAGCCTGCGGAGCGAAGGTTTGGCGCTACCCGCCGCATCCTGGAAGTTTTTGCCGGGGAACGCGGCCGGGACCTTTCCATCACCACCAAGTCGAACCTGATCGTGCGGGACATTGACTTGCTGGCCTACGTGGCCCGCTCGAACGTTCTGCACATCAACATGACGATCACGACGATGGATGCGGCTCTGGCTCGCCAGCTCGAGCCTCGGGCGCCGCGCCCCGATCTGCGAATGGAGGCGGTGGCGGCGCTGGCAGCAGGGGGATTATCAGTGGGCGTTTTTCTGAGTCCGATCCTGCCGGGGATCACGGACACCGTAGCCAATCTGGACCGTGTAGCCGCGGCGGCGGCGCGTGCCGGAGCAGGCTACCTCCTGGGCGGCCTGCTGTTCCTGATGCCTTCGGCGCAGAAGCAGTTCTTTCCTTTCCTGGACCAGCACTTCCCGGAACTGGCGCCGCGGTATCGGGCGCGGTTCACGCGCAACCCTTACTTGCGCGGCGAACACGCCGAGATGATTTCCAGACGCGTCGAGCGGATTCGGGAGAGGCACGGGCTGGCTAGGGCGCCGCGAGCGTACGTTCCGCAGGCCGCGGCGACGGAAGAGCAGCTGGCGCTATTTGCGTAATACCTACTGGCGGCGGCCGCGCTCGCCCCGCTTCCAGCCATCCCAAAGGCCTAGAAACCGGAGCTGCTCGTCGAGGCCCGTTTCCTTCAGGGCGGCCTCGACTTCCTTACGCGACAACCGTTTACCCGGCCGCTCGACCTGCTCGGCCAGGCCGTAGACGACAGCAGCCGCAATCCCCGCCTGGTTTTTCAACTCGGTCAAATCTACCTTGTCAAAAGTATCGGATTGCGCGTGATAGTTCGGCACGTAATCGGTAGTGTCCTGGTTGGCCACGAAAGTCGGTATCCCTTCGAGCAGGAAATCAAAGTGATCGGTGCCAAAGAACGCGTCCGCGGTGTGGGCGTTAACGCCGCGAGCGGCCACCGGGGCCAGAGCCTTGGAAAGGGCCGGCTCGGTATCCCGGCGGCCTCCGAGCGAGTAGCCTGAAATCTTCCCCACGCCGATGTCATGGACCACGACGGCCACGATCCGGTCGAGCTCCGAGCGGTGCTGCTCGACGTAGGCCCGGGAACCGAGCAGCCCCTCTTCCTCGCCGCCGAACAGGATGAAGTGGATAGTCCGCCGGGGGAGCTCGCCGCGCTGGGCAAGACCCGCCTGGATGGAGCGGGCCACTTCCACGACCAGCGCTGCATTGCAGCCGTTATCCAGACACCCGGTACCCAGGTCCCAGGAATCGAGATGCGCCCCGAGGATGACGACCTCCTCCGGCTTCTGCCCTCCCCGGATTTCAGCTACCACGTTATCAGCCTGGAAAGCCCCGCCGGTCTTGTTCGGCATATCGAGCCGCATCCGCACTGGGCGGCCGGCCTCCAGCGTCCGTAGAATCCGCTGGGCATCTTCTCGGGCCACCACCGCGGCCGGAATCTTGTCGAGGCGGCCGTCGAGGACATTGGTGTGGCGATAGAGCAAACCCCTTGGCCGGGTGGAGGTGAGGAGCACGGCCGCCGCGCCTTCTTTGGCGGCCTCGCGCAGGGCGATGGTGGAGCGCTTCTGCTCCACCGACATATCCTGAAAGCTGGACACAAGATCGGAGCGGATAAGCAGGACTTTGCCCCGCACCTGTGCCCCCAGCCGCGTGATGTCTCCTTCCTCTCCCCGCCCGCCGGCCAGAACTTCCGCTTCCAGGCCGCCGTTCGGGGTGGGCGGGGACCAGCCCAATGCTGCGATATGCAGGTGGAAGCGCACCGGTTCGATCACTTCGGCTCGCGTCTCACCCTCCGCCCAGGAAGTCGGAATGGTGAAACTTTCAGTGTGCACGCGCTCCAGGCCGACCCGCTCAAAAGCCTCCATAGCCCAGCCGACTGCCCGCTTCATGGCCGGCGTACCCGGCAAGCGGCCTCCAATTTCATCACAAAGCACACGAAGGTTCGCTTCGAGGCTGGGGGACGCCGCCAGGTCTCCGACGATATGCTCGACGGGCGAGGCGCCGTTCTGGGGGGCGGCGACGGAGCACCACAGCGCCAGCGCGAGAGCCGCCGGCGTCACCAGCAAGCATGTCCTGCGCCTTCCCCTGAAAAGGCCCATTTGGACAGTATAGAATGGGGCGAGCCGGTAACAGGAGAAGCTTCTGTCGAATTCTGCCATTGCACTGGCCGCCACGCGGACCCGCTCCATGCGCTGGCCGGTGGCGGGCCTTCTGACCGTGGGCGTCATCATCGCTTACATCGACCGCATCAATCTGTCCTTTGCTCTGCCGGAGATGGCCCGCAGTTTTTCCCTGTCGCCGCAATCCTCGGGCCTGTTGCTGTCGGCTTTTTTCTGGTCTTACGCGGCCCTGCAGGTGCCGGCCGGGTGGGTGGTGGATCGGCTGGGGGTAAAGTGGCCCTACGCGATCGCCTTTCTGTTTTGGAGCGTGATTTCGGCCTCCACGGCGCTGGTCGGCTCCCTGGCGGCGCTGCTGGCTGTCCGGGTGCTTTTGGGGGTGGGGGAATCGATTGTCACGCCGGCCGGCATGCGCTACATCCGCTCCCATTTCGCCGAAAAAGAGCGCGGCCTGGCCATCGGCGTCTTCATGTCAGGCACCAAGTACGGGCCGGCCCTGGGGGGTCCCATCGCCGCTTACCTGGTGAGGGATTACGGCTGGCAATGGATGTTCGTGCTCACCGGCGCGGGCTGCCTGCTCTGGCTTTTCCCATGGGTATTACTGATGCGAAATGGCGAAGGCGGTGTTCCCGCGGTCGCTGAGCCGGGCGCGACGGATCGGCGGACCGGGGAATCCGCGAGCTGGGGGGCCATCCTCGCCTCCCCTGTGATGTGGGGGACCTTCCTCGCCACTTTCTGCTACATGTATTTTGTTTATTTCTGCATGACCTGGATGCCGATCTACTTCAAGCAGCGGCGCGGCTTGTCCCTGACCAACTCCGGGTGGTTCACCTTCATGTCGTTCGGCGGCATGGCCACCATCGCCATCCTGGCGGGCTTCGCCGCGGATCGGTTGATCGGCCGCGGCGCGGACCCCGTCCGAGTTCGGAAGATCTTCTCCATCGCAGGCTTTGTTCTGGCCTCCAGCCAGATCATCGGGGCCTTCACCAACTCGATCCCCGTGGCGTTGTTCTTCGCCGTCTTCTCGCTGAGCGGCCTGGGGCTGACCACGGCTAACTACTGGGCGCTGACTCAGACCCTGATGCCGGGCAGCGTCATCGGGCGCGTGGCGGGCATACAGAACACCGCCGCCAACCTGGCCGGGGTCGTCTCACCGTGGGTGACGGGGGTCATCATCCACCAGACGGGCAGATTTGACGCTCCGCTGGTGGCCATCGGCTTCTGGCTGCTGGTGGGGATCGGATGTTATGTTTTTCTGGTGAGGGAGAAATATGCGCCGGGGTCACTCGGCCGGGTGGCGGTATAGGGCAAACGCCATGGGACGGCTCTGCCGGCTACTGGTGCTGCTTTCCTGCGTGCCGACGTTCGGCGCGGTGGAATGCCTGTGCGATCACAGTGCGCCCGCGACGCTCGAAAGCCGGGAATGCAGCCTGTGCCGGGAGGCCGACAGGCAGGCGCCTGATCCGGCGAGCGCCTTCCCGATCTTCTTTCTTAAGGACACCAGCCCGCGCAAGCCCAACCGGACGCTGGCCCTTCCCATCCGGCACGATAAGGGCGCCCAGGACTTGCGCCACCTCTCCGCCGAACAACGCGCCATCCTGTGGAAAGCCGCCATCGGCAAGGCGCAGGAGCTGTGGCCGGACGCCTGGGGCCTGGCCATCAACGCCGACACCGTACGGACGCAGTGCCACTTGCACATCCACATCGGCAAGCTCAACGAAGGGGCCGATGAATCGAATGGGCAGACCATTCGCGCGGTGGAAGAATTTCCTGTGCCCGAGCCGGGCTTGGGAATCTGGCTGCATCCCATGGCAGTCGGATTCCACGTCCACACGGACCGCGAAATTGCCGAGCCCATGCTGATGCGGTAGGGGTGATAACTTCCCTTAATGAGTTTCCCGGCTGCGGGGGAGCGACGCTCCATTGCTACAATGAATGCTCCGCGCTCGCGCGCCCGAAATGACTTCTGAAGAAATTGCTGCCGTGGTGAGGGAGATCCGCGAGCGGGTGCGGGCCCGCCATGAAACACAAGTGCCCACCCTGCCGGGTGTCAGGCTGCCATCGCTCACCCCGTTGAGCCAGGCGCGGGACGCCGCCGAAGGCAAGGTCGCCTCGATCGGCACGGTCAATCCCCGCCGGCCGGGGCTGGTGAATTCCTTCGCCCAGACCGTCAAGAAAGCCATCGCGCGCGCAATGGCGTGGCACGTCCGGGAACAGGTCGAGTTTAATCGGGCCGTCATGCAATGCCTGGACCGGATTCAAGTGGTGCTGGAGGAGCAGAACCGGCACTTTCGGATGGGTCTGGACGCCTTCCGCCACCTTCAGGAATGGAGAACAGGCTGGGAAGAGAGGTGGACCGAAACCGAGATTCGCTTCCTGAGGTCCGTGGCGGAACTGGAAGCTGCGCTTCGGCATCGGACAGAGGCACTCGAATCCAGCTACCGGGACCACAGCAATCACCTGCATGCCGACTACCGGAAAGCCCTTGAGCAAAGCAGCCTGGAACTTCAACAGAAACTGTGGGACGACCTGGCCCGGCTGCGCGAAGAGCAGGAGCGGGTAGTCAACACTGAGCTGCGGCTGATCCGCCAGCGGGCGCAGTACCGGCCCGAGCCGCCGCCCGCGCCCCAGGCCCGTCCGCCTGAGCCTGCGGCCGTTCCCGGAATCGACTATGCCCGCTTTGCGGAGCGGTTCCGCGGCGCTGCCGGATATGTATCCGCACAACAGAAATTTTACCTACCGTATTTCCAGGGCCGGTCGCACGTGGTGGACCTGGGCTGCGGCCGGGGGGAATTCCTGGATCTGATGGTGCAAGACGGCATAGGCGCCCGTGGCGTGGACTGCGACCCGGAATCGGTGGCCCTCTGCCGCGAAAAGCAGCTCGAGGTGGAGCAGGCTGACCTGTTTGAATACCTGGCCCGCCAGGCCGACGAGAGCCTGGACGGCATTTTTTCTGCGCAGGTGGTCGAGCACTTGCCGCCGCACCGCACGCCGGAACTGGTGGCGCTCGCGGGGCGCAAGCTGGAGAGCGGCGGCATTCTGGTCATCGAGACCCCGAACCCGGAGTGCCTGGCCATCTTCGCCACCAATTTCTACGTGGACCCGACCCACGTGCGCCCCGTGCCCTCGGCCCAGCTGCACTTTTACATGGAGGAAAACGGTTTCGGGCGGATCGAAGTGCACCAACTCGCTCCGGCGGCCGAAGTGTTCCCCGAGATTGCCGCACTAGGTCGCGTGGAAGCGTTGGCCGGGTTCCAGAAGAAATTCTTTGGCGGTCTGGACTACGCCATTATCGGCCGGAAGCTGTAAGACCGCGCTATGAAAGAGTTCACGGGCGAGCGGGTGATTCCCGGCGAAGTGGACGCCGACCTGCTCAACGAGCACGTGGCCCGCTATGTTTTTGCCGCGCGACTGGCCCGCGACAAGCGGGTGCTCGATGCCGGCTGCGGTGTCGGCTACGGCGCCGCGCGCCTGGCTGCGGTGGCCCGGCAGACGGTGGGGTTGGAGATTGCCGCGGATGCCGTTGAGGCTGCCCGCCTGCGCTACGACGCCCCGCAGCTTGCCTTTTTGCGGGGAGATTGCTGTGCCCTTCCCTTCGACGACGGTTCTTTCGACCTGGTGGTGGCCTTCGAGGTCATCGAGCACCTGGAATCCTGGGAAAGCCTGCTGGCCGAGTCACGGCGCATTCTTACACCTGGCGGCGCGCTGGTCATTTCCACCCCTAATCGGCTTTATTATGCCGAGAGCCGCGAATCTCCCAACCCTTTTCACGTCCACGAATTCGACCACGAAGAGTTCCGCGCCGCCCTGGCGGCTCACTTTCCCCACGTAAGCATCTTCTTTGAGAATCACGCGCCCGCAGTGGTATTTTCCTGCGTGGAGCATGACGGCGTGGAGGCCGAGGTCGAGGAGCGGGCAGCCGAACCGGCGACGGCGCATTTTTTCACGGCCATTTGCTCTGCCGAGCCGCTTGACCGCCTGCCGGCTTTCGTTTATCTGCCCCAGTCGGGCAACGTGCTGTGGGAGCGCGAAAAGCACGTCTCGCTGCTGGCAGCCTGGCTGGAAGAAGCTAAAGAGAGCCTGGCGAAACTGCACGCCGAGCACCAGGCCCTGGAGCGGGAAGCGGCCGAGGAGCGCGAGCGGGCGCAGGAGGCCATCCGCGAGCTGGAGGAAGAAAACGCCCGCAAGACCGAATGGGCACGGCAGGTGGAAGCCGAAGTGGAACGGCTCAAGGGACTGCTGGAAACTTTACAAGCGGAATACCAGGAGCGCACGGCGTGGGCTTTGCAACTGGAGGCCGAGCGGCAGCGCCTGGTGGCCGAGGTGGACCAGGTCCGCAACGAACTGAAGATCAGCGTCGACCAACTCCACTGGACGGAAGCCGAGCTGGAGAAACGAACCGCCTGGGCGCAGGATCTGGACCGGCAAGTCGAGCGGCTGACCGCCGACCTGCACGCCATCTTCGGCTCGCTCGCCTACCGCGTTGGCCGGAGGATCCGTCTCGCGCCCACGGTGCCCTCCGATCCGAATTTCCAAAGCTGAACCCCATTTCTGCGAACCAGCCTGCCGGATCCGTGCCAATTATGATAAGATTCGAAAAAAGGCGATGCCGCTTTCCGAGGAGACGGCCCAGAAGCTCAGTGCGGAGATAACCCGGTTGATCTCGCTGCTCGAAAAAATGATGGACCTGGTGGCCCACGGCTGAGAGCGAGCCCGGTCACGGTCCACCGCCCGTCGGTGAAAGGCAAAGACACCGGGAACGGAGAACTGAAACAATCTCAGCGTCCCTTCCCAGCGGTCGAGAATCAGGCAGCGCCCACAGCCAAAGAAGATTCGGGCGCCAGCGGCAAGGACGCTCGGGCAGCCTGCGCCAGGCGATCGAAAGCTGTGACCAGGTCGACCGTATCCACGCGCACGTGCAGAAACCAGCCAAGGGCGCAGCGCAGTTGGAGAATCAAAAAAAGGCTGTAAAAGCTCAAGGCCTGCTGGGTAACCAGAGTGGCGAAGCTCGGGTCCTTGCTATTTCGCGCCAGCAAGCGGCAGAGAGCATAGAGGCGCTGAAAATCCGCCCGCATTTCACGCAGGTAGAGCCGGAGGGCTCCGCGTCGCTGACGGCGCAACCGCTTTACAAGCCCCGTTCCTGAGCCGGGCTGACCGGCCAGAAAGGCGAAGTCCTGCTCGGCAAACAGCCGGCTCATGGGCCGGTAAGTCTCCTGAGGGGAACAAGTTAGGGCCAGAGTAAGCTCATGGGCAGAAGCGACGCCCGGGCTAGCAGCCGGCCGGTACAGGCGCCGGAGGGTAAGCCCGACGCCAACGCCCAAGGCAAGGACGGCCCCCAACAGCAGCATCAAAGTAGTCATTGTCTTAGCACCTTCACCA
>JACQDG010000099.1 GCA_016201185.1 Acidobacteriota bacterium
CGCCCAGGAGAAGTTCTGGCCCTGGCGGGGCTCGAGGGATCGGGAGCCCGCGAAGTAGCCCGCTCCATCGCCGGATTTCATCCCTTTGACCGCGGCGCGGTCCGGCTGGCGGGTCGCCGCGTACGACATCTCACGCCCGCGCTGGCCGTGGCCCACGGCGTCGCCTACGTCCCGGAGGACCGGCACGCGGAAGGTCTGGCCCTGAGCCTGACCGTTGCGGAAAACGTTTCGCTGGCCTTTCTCGATCGGCTGCGGCGCTGGGGCGTGCTGCTCGACCGGCGGGCTGAGCGGCGGCTGGCCGCGCAGTGGATCGAGCGCCTGGCGGTCCGCCCGCCCGAGCCGGACCGCGAAGTCGCCCAACTGAGCGGCGGCAACCAGCAGAAAGTGCTGGTAGCCAAGTGGCTGGCGCGAGAGCCGCAGGTGCTCGTGCTCGATTCGCCCACGGTGGGGGTGGATGTGGCGGCCAAGGCCGAGATCCACGATCTGGTGCGGAAGCTCGCCGCGCAGAGGACGGCGGTGATGCTCGTCTCCTCAGATTGGACCGAAGTCCTCGACCTGGCCGATCGGATCCTGGTGATGGCGCGGGGCCGGATGCGGGCTGAATTTTCCGCCGCCGAGGCCACGGAAGAAACCCTGATGGCGGCGGCCATGGGTTCCTAGAGGAATGCTCACGGCATGAGGCGCGGTCACGAACTGGGCTTGCTGGCGGCGCTGGCTGTGGCCTCAGCGCTTCTGGCCTTCCTCTCCCCGCAGTTCCTGACGACGGCCAACTGGGTGCAGATCCTGGCCGGCAACTCGATATTACTGATGCTGGCCGAGGGTATGACCCTGGTCATCATCTCCGGCGGCATCGATCTTTCCGTGGGCTCGGCGCTGGCCGTGGCGAGCACGGTGGCCGGAGCCGTGGCCGTCCGGGCGGGGGGAAATCCGGTCCTGGTGTTTGCGGCCGCGCTGGGGATCGGCCTGGCCATGGGCGGACTGAACGCCTTTCTCATTTCGGGGCTGTCGATTCCACCGATCGTTACCACCCTGGCCACGCTCGGGATCTACCGCGGCCTGCTGCTCGAGATCACCGAAGGCAACTGGATCACGAACCTTCCGCCCCGGTTCCTGGCGATCGCGCAGCGCCCGCTGCTCGGCGTGCCGGCCGTGATCGTGCCGGGAATCGCGGTGGCGGCGGGCGCGCACCTGTTATTGACGCGCCTCTACGCCGGCCGCCTGCTTCTGCAAGTCGGCGGCCACGCCGAATCGGCCCGGCGGGCGGGAGTTTCGCTCGGCCGCGTCCGCTACGCTGTTTACATGGCGATGGGCGCCATTGCCGGCTGCGCCGGCGTCTTCTACGGCTCGCAACTTGGCTCCGTGCAGGGCAACGCGGCGGTGGGCCTGGAACTCTCCGTGGTAGCGGCGGTGGTGGTGGGCGGAACGGACATCTTCGGCGGGCGGGGCTCGGCGATCGGCACGCTGCTGGGGGTGCTGCTGCTGGGGGTGATCCAGAACGGCCTGATCCTGGCCCGCGTTCCTACCTACTGGCAGCAGGTGGTGACCGGCGCCTTTCTGCTGGCGGGCATCGTGTCGGCGGCCGTCGAGCGCCGGCGGGAGGAGCGCCGCTTTGCGCTTTAGGCTGGAGCAGCGGTGGATCGTCCTGGCCCTGCTGTTGGCGCTAGTGACGGGATTCTCAGTGTCGCTGGCGCGTTTTCCCACGGCCAACAACCTCACGCAGCTCGCGCTCCAGTTGGCCGAGGTGGGCGTGGTGTCGCTGGGCATGACACTCGTGATCTCGACTGCCGGGATCGATCTTTCCGCCGCCTCGGTGGTGGGGCTTACGTCCGTTTGCCTGGGCTGGTTTGCCGCCCACGATGTTTCCCTGTTGACCATGATTCTCCTCTCGCTGCTCGCAGCTGGCGCCTGCGGGCTGGCGAACGGCCTGCTGGTGGGCTATCTCGGAATTTCGCCCATCCTGACCACGCTCGCCACCATGGTGCTGTTCAACGGGGTGGCGCTGGCGATCAGCCGCGGCGAGGCGTTCTCCCGCTTTCCGGATAGCTTTGCATTGCTGGGACAGAGTGAGCTGGCGCCGGCCCTGGTGTTTGCCGCGCTGGCGGCGGCGCTGGCCTTCGCCTACCGGCGGACGCTGTGGGGACGGCGGGTGCTGGCCGTGGGGGCGAACCCCGTGGCGGCCGAGTTCTCCACCATTAACCGCCGGGCCACGCTGCTCTCGGTATATTGGTTGAGCGGGACGCTGGCCGGAGTGGCGGCCGTGCTGCTGACCGTTCGCGTCGCCACTGCCAAGGCGGACGTGGGGCAAGCCATGCTGCTCCAGGCCATTTCCGCCGTGGTGCTGGGAGGCACGCCTCTCGAAGGCGGGCGGGCTTCGCTGAGCGGCACCGTGCTCGGCGTGGCGACGTTTGCCGTGGTGTCGAACGGCATGAACCTGGCTGGCGTTTCTCCGTTCCGCCAGACGGTGGCCAGCGGCCTGGTGCTGCTGGCTGCGGTGGGATTGAACCAGTGGATGCTGCGGAGAGAATCGTGATGCTGCGACGAATGGCGGTCTTTGCGCTGTTGGGCCTGACCTTGAGCGGGTGTCAAAGACAGAAGAGGGGCGGCCAGTCTCTCGAGGTGGCCTTCATTCCCAAGCTGGTGGGGATTCCCTTCTTCAACTCGGCGAAGCAGGGGGCCGAGCAGGCGGCGCGCGAGCTGGGCGTCCAGATGACCTACGCCGGCCCCCCCAGCGCAGACGCCGCCTTGCAGGTCAACGTGATCCAGGACATGATCGCCAAGCAGGTGGACGTGCTGGCCGTGGCAGCGAACGACCCCTCAGCCCTGGCCCCGGTACTGCGTCGGGCGCGCAAGGCCGGCATCAAAGTGATCACCTGGGATTCCGACACGCTGCCGGACGCGCGGGAGTTTTTCGTCAACCAGGTGATGGACGAGCAGCTCGGCCGCCACGTGATGAAGCTGCTGGCTGAGCAGATGGGAGGCCGCGGCGAGTACGCTATCATCACCGGGGCGCTTACCGCTTCCAACCTGAACAACTGGATGGAGTGGATGAAGCGCGAGCAGCAGGAGCACTACCCGGAGATGAAGCTGGTGACCGTGGTCGCTTGCGACGACGACCAGCAAAAGGCGTTCCTCGAAGGGCAGACGCTGCTCCAGGCTTATCCGAACTTGAAGGGGATCATCGGCAACAGCTCGGCCGCCCCGCCCGGCGCCGCCCAGGCTGTCCAGCAGGCGGGGAAGAGCGGCCAGGTGGCCATCGCCGGCGTCTCTTCGCCCAACCTGATGCGCGACTACATCAAGCGCGGTACGGCCCGCACCATCACGTTGTGGGACCCACGCCGGCTCGGGTACCTGGCGATGTATATGGCTGTGCAGTTCGGCCACGGCAAGCTGCCCCAGGACGGCCAGCAGGTACCGTCCATTGGCGCGGTGCGCTTCCTGAACGGCGTGGTCATCATGGGCGAGCCGCTGGACTTCACCAAGGACAACGTGGACAAGTACGATTTCTGAAGAAAAGATGTTAACCGCAGAGACACAGAGGACGCAGAGAAAACGCGGAGAATTATTAGCTTTCTCTGCGATGGTTCGCGTCCTCCGCGCCTCTGCGATGAAAAGACCTGCCTCACTACCCCTTGATTTCCCGGAACGCCTCCTCGATTTCTCGCTTCGCCTCCACCCCCGGGGGCACGAGGGGCAGGCGGGGCGGACCGCCGTAGTAGCCGTTCAAGTCCATGGCGTATTTCAGGCCGGGGATGCCGTACTTGACGGTCACGGCGACGGCGGCCGGGGTGGCGCGCTTCTGCAAATCCACGGCGGCCTTGTCCTCCCGGGTGCGGAACGCTTCGTAAATCGAGATGCAGGTGTAGGGGGCGGCGTTGGCGAAGGCCAGGATTGCTCCCACCGCCCCAACCATGAGAGACGGCCACAGCGTGGGCGCCGAGCCGACCAGCACCTGAAAGCCGGGCGGCGCATGGTTGACCATGTACATGGTCTTTTCGATGTTCCCCGAGCTTTCCTTCACCGCGATGATGTTGGGGTGCCCGGCGAGCTCGACCACGGTGCGCGCCGGGATGTCCACCCCGGTCACCTGCGGCCAGTTGTAGATGATGAGGGGAATCTTGGAACGGTCTGCTACGGCACGGTAATACAGAGCCTGGGCTTCGCCGCTCGAAATCAGGTTCTTGTAGTAGTGTGGCGTGCGGACCATGGCCGCCTGGTAGCCCAGGGCGGCGGCGAGGTTGGTCAGCTCCGCCGTCTCGCGGACGCTTTCCATGCCTGTACCGGCGATGAGCAGCTTGTTGGGCGCCGCCCCCTCCTTCACCGTTTCCCACAGCTTGACCTTTTCCTCGCGCGTGAGCATGACGCTCTCGCCGGTCGAGCCGCACACGACGTAGCCGGCCAGCTTCGTGCGGTTCCATTTCTCCACGTTGTGCTTGAGCTTGGCCAGGTACAGGTCGCCGTTGTGGTCGAAGGGCGTGGCGATGGGAGGGAATATGCCGTCGAGCTTCATGCTTCTATCTTAGCCGCGGCGTGTCCGGCAAGGGGTGCTTGTACCCCCGGTGTAGAATGAAAGCAATGGTTCGGAGATGAAGGCAGGCAGGGGCGGCTCCGGCAAGATCATCAAGATCGCTAAAACTCCCAAGAAGAGCGCTCGGCCCAAGGCCCTTCCCGAGCTCCCCTATCGAAGCAAGCTCGGTCGTGCCCGCATCCGCAAGGCCGTGCTGGCCGTGATCAAGGCCAGGATCGCCAAGAACGGCGCCGTGGCCCGATGAGAGCTCCCGCTTACAGCCGCAGCGTGTTCGTGAATTGCCCCTTCGACCGCGGCTACAAGCCTATTTTCACCTCCATTGTCTTCACCGTGTACCACTCCGGGCTGGTGCCGCGCTGCGCCCTGGAACTGGACGACGCGGCGGAATTCCGCCTGGACAAGATCTTTCGGATCGTCCGGGAATGCCGCTATGGTATTCATGATATCTCGCACACCCAGCCTGATCCAGACCTGCTGCCCCGGTTCAACATGCCCATGGAACTGGGCGTTTTTCTGAGCTGCAAGAGGTTCGGCGGCCGGCTGCAGACAAAGAAAGCCTGCCTGATCCTAGACCAGGAGCCCTATCGATACCAGAAGTTCATTTCCGACCTGGCGGGCCAGGACATCCATGCCCACCAGAACGACCCGCGGATGGCTATGTCCGTCGTGCGCTCCTGGTTGCGGACGGCTTCCAGCCGCGCCACCATCCCGGGCGGCGATGAGATCTGGAGGCGCTACAGCATCTTCCGGCAAGACCTGCCGGAAATATGCCGCAACATGAAGATCGGGCTCGAGGAGCTGACCTTTGTGGACCTGGTCACCGCAATACGAATATGGCTGCGCGGAAACCCGTGAACCGCGTCGCTAGAAAGCTGCGGCCACGGCCAGGGACACGGTGTTGCTGGCAATCGACGCCAGTTGCAGCAGAACAGGAATCTCCGCGCCGAGCGGCGCTTGCGCCGGCACAGTGAGGTTGACCTGGTTGAGTCCCGGAAAGCCCGGGGCCGGGCCGGAGTAGTCGATGGCGGCCAGGGCGCCGCCGATCCGCCCGATGGGAAGAAAATCCGGGCGCAGGCTAAGTGGATTGCGGACCCCGAAGCCGGTGGCAAACAGCTCGATGATTTCCCCGTGCCGGGCGGGGTCCTGCGGGGAAATCAGCCGGCCATCGGCATGCAGCGCGGCCGCCGGCCCTTGGCCCGTGCCGGACAGGGAAAAAAGCCCCGGCGCATAGAGCGACAGCGACGCCATTAGTGGATTCGACCGGACCCCTTCCCGGATCACCACGACATCTGTTCCGGGCAAGGCGGCGGGCATCACCAGGTTGATTTGTCTTGGCGATACGTATAGGAGCAGGGCGGGCTCGCCTCCGACCTCGACCCGCGTATCGCCCAGGATGAGCGGAAGCGGCAAAGCGGTAGCCCAGGCCTCAGCATCGGCCAGCTCCGTGCCAAACAACGTGGCGATCGACCCGGACGCCACTTGCGGCTGAAAGCCGGCCCCATTCACGAGGGCTGCCGGCTGCGGCGTCGGAGGAGGCTGCACCGACGGCCGCACAAACCACGGGCGCGCCGTGGTGTCGCTCTTGAAAAAATCCAGCAGCATCCGCGCCACCTTCTCGCGGCCCGATGGTGACGGATGCGTGCCGTCGTCCTCGAAATCGGAACAGGCCCAGACCAGCCCGTCGCGGCGGGCCTGCGTCCCATCGGCCCAAAGATACGGCCCCCAAGCCATCCAGGGGGCCTGGCCGCTCGAGTACCTCAAGGCCGGATCACCCTGGATTTGCTGCTCGATCAGCCATTTCACGGCAAACCCGGACTGGTAGGCGTATGGCTCGGGGTTCAGATCGGTCGAGGCATAGCCGCCGTAGATGCGGCTGGAAAGATAAAGCAGGCGCAGGCTGGCGAAGTGTGAGCCGATCGTCTGAGCCAGCAACCGCAATTCCGCCTGGAGGCGCCGCGCATCATCAGGAAACTTCGGCGTGGGCCGGGCGTCGGCCTCCTTCAGCCAGATGACCTGCACCTGGGCCGGGCTGGCGCCCGCGGCCCGCAGCCGCTCCTCGACGACGGTCCAGTAGGGCGCACCGTCGGAAACAATGCGGTCGGCCGACCAGCCGTCCTGGGCGCCGTCGACGATGACGAGCCGCGGGTTCTTTTGCGGGTCGGCGTCGGCCAGCGATTTGAACACGGAGAACTCCATGGTCGTGTTCGACATGCCGATGGAGAGCAGGACGATCTTGCCGTTTTCCTGGTCGTTGGCGCCGGCCCAGTCGCGGGGCCGCACGCTGGCCGCCAGTTGGAAGCCGGCCGCCTCGTGCGCCGCCGGCCGCTTGTTGGCGCCGTCGGGATACAGGCCGCCCGGCATGCCCTGGTAGGGAGGGAAAAAGAAAGGATCATTCAGCGGCTTGA
>JACQDG010000065.1 GCA_016201185.1 Acidobacteriota bacterium
AATACGCGGCGGTGAAGGGTGAGTGGCGGTATCTGGGCCGCTCCCCCATGGACGGCGTGCGGATTCCGAAAGGTTACTTTCGCTGGAAATACACTCTTCAAGGATTCGCCCCGGTGGAAGCCGCCGGCTCCGAGCCCTCGACCAAAACCATCCTCGACAAGGAAGGCGCCGCTCCGCCCGGGATGGCGCGAGTGCCCGTGGGCGAATTTCGCGCGCTTCTTGCCGGTATCGGCGTCTTGGGCCCAGTGGAGCTTGGGGACTATTGGATCGACAGATACGAAGTCACCAATCGGCAATTCAAGGAGTTTGTGGACCGTGGCGGCTACCAGAAGCGGGAGAATTGGAAATACCAGTTTGTCAAGGAGGCCCGTGTCCTCACCTGGGAGCAAGGCATGGCGGAGTTTCACGACTCCACCGGCAGGCCGGGACCGTCCACCTGGGAGGCGGGAGGTTATCCTGCCGGGCAGGAGGATTTTCCCGTGGCCGGCGTAAGCTGGTATGAAGCCGCTGCTTATGCAGAGTTTGCAGGAAAGAGTTTGCCCACAATCTACCACTGGTACAGAGCCGCTGCTGTACCGGCCGCTCCGTACATTGTTCCGCTCAGCAATTTTGGAGGTTCCGGGCCGGCCCGTGTGGGAACCTACGAGGGCATCGGCCCTTATGGGACCTACGACATGGCCGGCAACGTGAAGGAATGGAGCTGGAACGAAGAAGCTGGTCGCCGCTACATCCTCGGCGGCGGCTGGAACGAACCAGCTTATTTGTTTAGCTGGGCTGAGCCACGGTTGCCGTTTGATCGTTCCCGCCTCAACGGGTTCCGCTGCGTAAAGTATGCCGGCTCGGGAGGAGCTCCAGAAGCGTTGGCCCGCCCCATAACCCGCGTGTTCCGGGATTTCACGAAAGAAAAGCCAGTTTCTGCTGACGTCTTCCAGGTCTATAAGAGCATGTACTCTTACGACCGGACGGATCTAAATCCTGTCATCGAGTCGGAGGACAACAGTTCGGAATTCTGGCGAAAGCAGAAGGTCAGTTTCAATGCCGCTTACGGAAGTGAGCGCGTGATCGCCTACCTTTTCCTGCCGAAGAATAAACCCGGACCTCATCAAACCGTGATCTTTTTCCCCGGAGCAGGTGCTGTAGGCGCGCGCTCCAGCGAAGACCTTCCATATGAAAAAGCCTTGGACTTTCTCATGAAGAGTGGGAGGGCCTTGCTATTTCCGATTTACAAAGGAACCTTTGAGCGCAGCTTTGACCGCTGGTCGGGCGATCCGGCGGCAATTCGGGATCGTGCCATCCAGTGGCGCAAGGACCTGGGAAGATCAATCGACTATTTGCAAAGCCGCAACGACATCGATTCTCAGAAGCTAGCATACTGTGGTCACAGCATGGGATCTCGAACCGGAGTCATCTTGCTCCCCTTGGAAGACCGCCTGAAGGTCGCTGTGCTGCTGGACGGTGGATTCAGCCTCGGCCGGATGGCTGGAGATATGCCCAGGCCTCTGCCCGGACCGGGCAAGCCGCCGCCTGAGATGGTCAGGGGGCTGCCGGAGGCCGACCCGGTCAACTTCGCTCCGCGCGTAAAGATTCCAGTGCTAATGATCAACGGGAGATACGATTTCATTTTTCCGGTGGAAGCTGCCCAAATCCCCCTGTTCCGCGCCCTGGGAACTCCTACCAAGGACAAGCGGCACGTTATCTTTGAGACGCCGCACAATGTCTTCACCGCCGGAAGCGATATGGTCCGCGAGGTCCTCGACTGGCTGGACCGCTATCTGGGCCCGGTTAATAGGGCGGCTTCAGCGGAGTGAACTCAAACTTTGACGGATCGAGGCCCCGCCGGCGCAGCATGGTAATGCAGTCCTGAACGGTGTCGCCGATCGCCTCGATGCGCCGCAGCGGCAGCTCTGCAGGCGTATAGATCTGCAATGCAACGAAGCTCCCTGCCAGCGCGTGCCGCTCCTCGAGCGACAGGTCCTCCGGGGCGCGCCCCAGAATGCTTTCCGCAGCAGTTGTAGCCATGAGCTTATTTCATCAGATGCAACGCCGGTCAGGCAAGCGGCAAGGCTACTTCGTCTCCAGGTAATCCACCAGCGCTCCGATCTCGGCGTCGTTCATGCGCTTGACGAACGGGGGCATGAAGTCGCCGCCAAACTTGATCTTCACCTCCACGTACTCCCGGCTGGGCTTGCCGACCGAGAGCGGGAGCTTTGGATTCTTGAAAAGGTGGTGCAGGCTCGGGCCGGGCTTCTTAGTCGTTTTGCCCTCGATGTCGTGACAGACGACGCAATGCTCGCGGTAGAGGTCCTGGCCATGGAGCAGCCGGGTGGTGGGCCTTTCCCACGGAAGGTTTTTGCGGTCGGCGGCGACGGCCGCGGTCGCCAGCATAAGGGCGAGCATCCAGCGCTTCATGACTTGTTCTGCACTTTCTCGACGCGGGAGGCGCCAGCCGCGTAAAGGCATTCGCCCACGGCAGCGAAATGTTCCGGCTCGCACCGCACCCGCAGCAGGATCCGCCCCGGCTCGAGCGCCAGCTCGCCTTCCGCGCCCTTCCAGCGTGGGGCAGCGTGGTCCTTGCGTAACATGCCGCTCTCCCACAAAAACATTACGAAGGTAGCCCCGATCGCTCCCAGCACTGCCATCTCGTAGAAGATCACCCCGGTCGCCCAGAGAGAAAACAGCGGCATCCCGCCGGTGTTCAGCCGGTAGCTGCGCTGGGTGTAGTAAACGAAAACCACGGCCAGCAGGCACACCACGACGGCCCCCGCCACCGCCATAAGCGACATGCGGCTGGGACGGTCCAGCACGCCGGGCGGCAGCTCCACCGGCTCGGTCGAGAACATATCGAGGGCCTGCGGGCCAAAGCCCTTCGCCTTCAGAGCCTCGATCGCCCGCCCGGTGGCTTCCGCTTGGCTAAATTCGCCCGTTAGAAACATGCTCCTCATACTCCCAGACGGCGATGATCGGAAACAGCTTGGAAAAAACCAGGTACAGCAGCGCCATGGCGGCAAAGGTGGCCCCGCAAATGGAAATCTCTACCCACGTCGGAGCGTAAGTTCCCCAGGCCGCCGGCAGCCGCGGGTGGGCGAGCGTCGGCACCACGATCAGGAACCGCTCCAGCCACATGCCCACGAGCACCGCCGCTGCGGAAATTGTCGCCGTCCGGATGGTTCGCAGCCGCTGGATGCCCAGCAGCACGAACGGTATTACGAAGTTGCACACCACCATGGTCCAGAAGAGCGGAGCATAGCCGCCGCGCACGCGCGCCCCCAGCACCGCCATTTCCCAGGGCTCGTTGCCGTACCAGGTGGTCAGGTATTCGGCGGTCGTGAAGTAGAACCACAGCAGGCTCATCAGCACCAGCAGCTTGGCCAGGTTGTCGAAGTGCACTGGTTGCAAGTAAGCCTCCAGGTGCATCGTTTTTCGGACGATCGCCAGCACCACCAGCAGCGCGGCGATTCCGCTGAAGATCGCCCCGGTCACAAAGTACGGGCCAAAGATCGTGCTATGCCACATCGGCGCCACCGACATGGCGAAGTCCCACGCCACCACGGTGTGCACCGACACGGCCACCGCCAGGATGATGCCGGCCATCAGCTTCATGGCGCGCTCGAGCGCATGCCACTCCCGGTCGCTGCTGGTCCAGTGGAGCGAAAGCGCGCGGTACAGCGCATGTCTCCAGCCCGTGGTGTGCTCCGCCAGGTGTGCCACGTCCGGAATCAGCGGCAGGTAAAGGTAGATCACGCTTCCCGTCAGGTAGGTAAAGATGGCCGTCACGTCCCACAACAGGGGCGACCGGAAGTTGGGCCAAAGGAGCCGGTTGTTGGGATAAGGCAGCAGCCAGTAGAATACCCACGGCCGCCCCAGGTGAATGATCGGAAACATCCCGCCGATCATCAGCGCGAACACCGTGATGGCCTCCGCGGCCCGCGTCACCGGCTTGCGCCACCGGGAGTGGGTCAGCCGCAGGATGGCCGAGATCAGCGTTCCAGCGTGGGAAATGCCGATCCAGAAGACGAAACTGGTAATGTAAAATGCCCACATTACCGGCCGGCGCTTGCCGGTCACGCCGAGACCCTCGTAGATCTGGTAGCCCCAGGCCGCCAGCCCCCACGCTCCTGCGAGACCGGCCAGCACCAGGGCCACCACGTAGCGCCCGCGCGTTTGCAGTAACGGCCGCCACAAGTCCTCGCGCACTTTGTCCTGACGAATCTGGACCGCCGTTGCCATAGAGACGAACTAGAAATGCGGGCGCCTACTTGCCCCTCTGCAAGTAGAAGACCTTGGGCTTGGCGCCCAGTTCTTCCAGCAGCCGCGTGGCCCGCCCGCTAGAGGCCAGCCGCGACACCTTGCTTTCCGGATCGTTCAGGTCCCCGAACACCATGGCCTCGGCCGGGCAGGACTGCACGCAGGCCGGTTGCACTTCTCCGTCCGCTACCGGCCGGTTCTCCGCCTTGGCGTCAAGCTTGACGCGCTCGATCCTCTGCACGCAGAAGGTGCATTTTTCCATCACACCGCCGGGCCGGATAGCCACGTCTGGGTTGTGCTGCAGCTCCAGCGGGGCGGTCCACTTCGGCTCGAACCAGTTGAAGAAGCGCACCGAGTAAGGACAATTGTTGCCGCAGTAGCGCGTCCCCACGCAGCGGTTGTAAACCTGAACGTTTAGTCCTTCGGGATTATGATACGTGGCGTAAACCGGGCAGACCGGCTCGCACGGCGCCTCATCGCACTGCTGGCACAGCACCGGCATGTACTTCACCCGGATCTCCGGGAACTCCCCCTCGTAATAGCGGTCCACGCGGATCCAGTGCACGGCGCGCCCCTTGGCCGCTTGCGCCGGGTCCGATACCGGCAGGTTATTCTCCGCGTGGCAGGCCGCCACACACGCCTCGCAGCCCATGCAGCGGTCCAGATCGATCGCCATTCCCCAACGGTGCGCCATAGTCTATTTCCCGCCCAGTACCTGCTACCTATATCCCCACGGCCCCTGTTCCCGGTCGCTAACCGAGAACTGGATCAGCCGCCCGCTAGCCAGTCGCGTGATCCGCACCCGCGTCGCCCCCAGCGCCAGCGCACCGGTGCTCTTCTCCCACACCGGGGCAAGGATGGATAGGGGATTGGCGCCGCGGTTCGACGCGTATCGGCCGAAGTGGCGATGGCCGTCGCCGATGGCCATACTGATCACTCCGGGGATCGCCGCGGGGTGCACATAGGCCGGCGCCTCCAGCCGCCCGTGCGCGGACTCCACCCGCACCAGGTCGCCGGTCCGAATGCCGAGCCGCGCCGCATTTTGCGGATCAATTTCCACCGGCAAGCCCCACATGGCGCTAGAAACAGGGTCCGGCAGCTCCTGCATCCAGGGCAGGTTGGCCGCCCGGCCGTCACCGAATTGCAGCGACGGGTAAGGGTGAAAGTAGTACGGAAACTGGGAAGTGTCGCCGAAAAATGAGGGCGCGCTTAGCTCCAAGGCTGGCGCCGTAGGCCCTTCTCCACGCCGCGTTCCCGTCTTCCGGGGTTTCGGTTGTTCCGCCTCCACGCCGCCGGCTGCTGCCCACACTCCGCCCTGCCGGACGGCTTCCTCCCAGGTCTGGCCCTCCGTTAGAGCACTTGCCAATACATTCTTGGGCGTGGCCGGCTCGAAGGTAAGTTCCATTTTCTTTGCCAGCTCTGTAAGCACCTGCTCGGTGGCCCGCGTTTCGTAAAGCGGCTCAACAAATTGTGTCGCCAATGTCACTGCTGCTACCGGCGCCACGGCCGGCACGATGGCGGCAGTAGCCTCCAGCATGTGATGATCGGGCAGCAACAGATCGGCATACGCGCCGCTGTCGTCCAGGAACGGAGCGAACGAAACCAGCGTCTCCACCCGCTCCAACTTCTGCGCTACGCCTGTCGAAGCCGGCCAGGTGTAGGCCGGGTTCGCTCCGTCCAGGAACACGAACTGGGTCCGCTCCAGGAGCGCCAAGGCGTTCGCGAATCCCGGCCGGCCGCCAATCGGCTCTGGCGCCGGCGGCAGCACGCCACCCGGTTTTCCCACGTTGCCGAGCAGCAGGTTCAGGTAATGCGCCGTAATTACGCTTTCGAGGGAATTGGTCTGGACGACCGAAGCTCCCGCCATCACCAGTGGGCGCTCCGACTCCCCCAATTCCCGCGCCAGCCGCAACAGCCGCCTTTCTTCCACGCCGCAAGCCCTCACGGCCCGCGTCACATCGAACGCTTCGAACGCCTGCACAACCTGCTGCGGAACCCCGTTCGGCCCCCGCGCCAGTTTTTCCCGCAGCAGCAAGTGGGCGATGGCGGCGGTGAAAAGCACCTCGGTCCCCGGCGGAAGCGGGATCCACAGGTCGGCAGCCTGCGCCGTGATCGACATGCGCGATTCGGCCTGGGTCAGCCGCCCGCGCAGATCCGCGCGCCCCTGTCGGAAATGGCCGAACTGGCGGGCGTAAAAGACGGGCGAAGCCCAGCCACCCAAGAAATCCGCGCCCACGCCGAGCACGTAGCGCGCATTCGCCAGATCGTAGACCGGCAGGCCTTTCCACCCGAAGACCAGGTCCGCGGCTTTCCGCTCGATTGGAAAGTCGGAGATCTCGAAAGTCACCGCCGGCGGCGCCCCCAGCGCTTCCAGGAAACGGGCAATCGTTAACGCCCGAGTTCCGGCCTGCGGGCCGGTTAGAAACAAGATGCGGGAGGGGTCCTTCGCTCGCACATGCTCCAATTTTTCGGCCGCCACGGCGATCGCCTCGGCCCACGAAGTCGGAGCAAACTCGGCCTTGCCCTTCGGCCCGACCCGCCGCAGCGGCCCCCGCAGACGGTCCGGGTTGTACAGACCTTGCAACGCCGCCTGGCCCCGCGCGCACAGCCGCCCTCCGCTTACGGGATCGAGCGGATTGCCTTCGATTTTCTTGATGGTGGCGATCCTCTCCCGAACCGGGTCTCCCTGTCGCTCCACCACCCGCTCGGCTTCCATCACCCGCACGATCACGCCACAGCCGGCCCCGCACTCCCCGCAGGCGGCCGGGCGCCACACCTCTTCGCCGGGAACGATTTCCCGCTCCGCTACGAGCAGCGGGACGTAGCGGTCCAGCTTTTTCCCGCACGCCCCGGTCAGCACCCCCGTCGAGGCCGTGGAGACGATCTTGAAGAAGTTGCGGCGATCCACAGTTTTACCCTGGAAGAACCCACCGCAGAGGCGCAGAGAACGCTGAGGTGCGCCGAGAACTATAGTTCCCTCGGCGCCCTCTGCGTCTCTGCGGTAGAAAGAAAGCTATAACTGTTCCTTTCACGTCAGTAGTGGCACGCTACGCAATCCTCGGTCGCCTTTTTCTGGCGGTGGCAGCTCAGGCAGGTTCCCATGTTGTGCGTGACGGTCGCTTCCGCCACCGTGGCCTTGGCCACCTCGCCGTGGCACGTTGTACAATCGATGTTTGCCCGATAGTGCGGCGCATGACGAAACTTAACCAGCGCCGAAGGGCTGAACCCGTAGACCCGAATCCAGGGGATTTCAAGCTTGCGGGCGGCATAATCGCGGACTTGTTTCACCCCCGGTCTGTCAGTCGCCAGCTTCTCATGACACAACATGCATTTGCGCACCGATGGCATGCCGGCGGCGGCTCGCGTGTCGGCCGTCGAGTGGCAGTCCAGACATTCCAGTCCCAGGGCCATGTGCTTGTTATGAGGAAACAGGATCGGTTGTTCGGCCAGGGCTGCTGTGGCGCACAAACCAATCAGCCATATATAACGCATGAAACGGATTCCCTTCGCCGGCCAGCCCCCCGGCGGGCGAAAGATCGTAATGCTCTAAGATACAATGACCGCGATCGGTAAGAAAAGGCTCCTGGCGTTAATTTTGGTTCTCGCCGTCGCCGCCAGCAGCGTGGCACTCTGGCAATCCGAATTTCTCCAGCGCCTCTCGAACAGAGACCAGCTCATCGTCTCCCTCCGTTCCGCGGGCGTGGAAGGGCCATTGCTGTGCATCGCGGTCCAGTTTATTCAGGTGGTCATCTTTATCATCCCCGGCGAGATCACCCAGTTTGCCGCCGGCTATGTATTCGGCGCGGCGATGGGCTTTGTCTACTCGGTGGCGGGCATCATGCTCGGCGCGGCCTTCAATTTCTTTTTCGCCCGACTGGTCGGCCGGCCGGTGGTTGAAAAGTTTATTCCGCGCCCGACGCTGGACAAGATCGACCATGCTCTGAACAACGCCAAGGGCAAGTCGGCGATGTTTCTCCTGTTCTTGCTCCCCGGCATGCCCAAAGACGCCATGTCCTACGGCGCCGGTCTCACTTCCATGGGCCTGGTGGAGTTCGTCGTGGTCACGGGTCTGGCCCGCTCCCCGGCGCTGCTGGTGAGCATCCTGTTGGGGGCCCAGGCCTACCGCAGGGATTACCGGGGCATGATCATCATCGGCCTGGTGGTGGCCGCCGCCGTCGCCGGCTATTACCTTTACGAGAAGTGGCGCAAGCAGGGGCAGGGTTCGTGATCCGCCGCATGCAAGCAGCCGACATTCCGGCCGGCATGGTCTTAAAGGAGGCCGCCGGCTGGAACCAGACCGAGCAGGACTGGGCCAACCTGCTGGCGCTGGAGCCCGAAGGCTGCTGGGTGGAGGAGCACCAGGGAGAGGTCGTCGCCTCTACCACCGCGGTTTGCTACGGCCGCGAACTGGCCTGGATCGGCATGGTGCTGGTCCGTCCGGATTTTCGCCGCCGGGGACTGGGGCGCGGCCTGGTCGAGCATGGTCTCGCCTGGCTCGAGCAGCGTGGCGTCCGCCAGGTGAAGCTCGACGCAACGGAAAACGGGCTCCCTCTATACGAGAAGCTCGGTTTCCACCAGGAAGGAACCATCGAGCGGTGGGGTGGCGCGAAGCCCCGCGGGATGTGCGTTTACGGGGTTCACGAACTGGAGCTTGGTTCCATCGCCGCCCTGGATCGGGAGGCTGTCGGGGTGGATCGCAGTCGCCTGCTCGAGAAGCTCATCAAGGCTTTCCCGGGCCAGTGCGCCTGGGAACCCAAAGAGGGCTTCGTTTTAGGGCGTCCGGGTAGTGAAGCCTACTTTTTGGGTCCTTGTAGCGCCTCCGATGCCGAAACGGCGGGTTTTTTAATCCTTCAACTCACGCTGCGGGCGGCCGCTAAGGTTTTCTATTGGGACCTGTTTCCGGACCAACCCGCTGCTGCAGAGACTGCCCGGCAGCTCGGCTTCGAACGTCGCCGGGGGCTGATCCGGATGGCGCTGCGCCCCGAGACCAGTGTTTCCGGGCGGCCGGAGCGAGTCTTCGCTGCGGCCGGCTTCGAGTACGGCTAGAATCAGAAGTGAGGACAGGGGGCAGCCGCCATCCATGATCCGCAGGCGCCACGAGTGGAAGCTCCGCACCCGCACCGTCGTGCTGGGAGTCCGCACCCTGGTGATGGGAGTGCTCAACGTCACCCCTGACTCTTTTTCCGACGGCGGTCGCTACCTCGATGCGGACGTGGCCTACGCCCGGGCCCTGGAAATCCAGGAGCAGGGCGCCGACCTGATCGACATCGGCGGCGAATCCACGCGGCCCGGCTCACGCCGCCTCTCGGCGCAGGAGGAGCTGGACCGCATCGTGCCCGTCCTCAAGAAGCTGCGGAACAAGCTGGACATCCCCATTTCCGTCGACACCTATAAATCGGAAGTGGCAGAGCGCGTTCTCGACTTGGGCGTAGAGATCATCAACGACGTCAGCGGTCTCACCTACGATCCCGCCCTGGCCGACGTGATCAACCGCCGCGACGCCGGACTGGTGCTGATGCACATCCGCGGGACGCCCGAGAGCTGGGCGCGGCTGGCTCCGCTGCCCGACGTGATGGGGGCGATCACCCGCGATCTGGAAGCGGCCTTGGCCCGGGCCCGCCGCGTCGGCATCGACCGGCGCCGCGTGGTC
>JACQDG010000098.1 GCA_016201185.1 Acidobacteriota bacterium
CCTCCTGCCTCTTCTCCGAGCTTTACCGCCTCGGCATCCTCGAGGCCGAGTTCTTCATCGACGACAATCGCATCACCGAAAAGAAGAAGCTCCGCGCCGACCCCGCCATCCGCGCCCGATTCTTCCAGGCCATCGAGGACGCCCAGTCCCGCGCCCTCTCCACGCTCACCGCCAACTCCGACGACCGCAACGCCCTCTTCACCATGTGCCTCACCAGCGGGCTCGTCCTGGACTATTCCGCGCTCGTCGAAAAGAAGCAGCTCACCAGCTTGTCCCACGCCAAGCGCTCCAACCTCTACGCCCAGCGCTTGCTCAAGCTCGACCCCCAGTTCTACGACGCCTACATGACGACCGGATTCTCCGAGTACCTCGTCGCCTCCCTTCCCTTCTTCATTCGCTGGTTCGTTCGCTTCGATGAAGTGAGGGGCAGCAAAGAGCAGGGCATCGAGAACCTTCGCCTCGTCGCCCAGTCCGGCCGCTACCTGAAGCCCTTCGCCAAGTTCCTCCTGTCCATCGCCTACCTGCGCGAGAAAAAGCCGCAAGAAAGCGAGAGAATACTGGCCGAGCTGACCCGCGAATACCCCGAGAATCCTCTCGTTCGCAAGGAGCTGGCCAAGGTCTCCACCTGGCGGCGCAGCGGCCAGTTCGGCGCCCGCTAGCCGGCATGTCTCAACTTTCCATCCGGTACAATGAGGCATGACGCCTCAGAATCTGGAAGCGGTCCTCGCCTCCCTCGAGCGGGCTCCCTCCCTGGTGCGCGAAATGGTCGAAGAAATGCCGGTTGAGTGGCGCAAGAAGCGCCGCCGGCCGGAGAAGTGGTCCCTCCACGAGCACGCCTGCCACCTGGCGGTGGCGCAGGAGCTGTTTGAGCAACGCCTGGATCGCATGCTCGCGGAAGACAACCCCGTCCTGCGTCCTTACCTGCCGCACGAGGACGACGCCCCGGACCGCCTTCTGGCCATGAACCTGGAAGCCGCCCTGGTCGAGTTCGATGCCCGCCGCAAGCGCCTGGTCGAGCGCCTGCGTCGCCTGACGCCTGCACAATGGCAGCGCCCCGCCCGCCACGCCGAATACGCCCGCTACAACGTCTACATCATGTTCCGCCACCTGGCCTTGCACGACATGCTCCACCTCTATCGCATGGAGGAGCTGCTGCTCGAGCCCTCCTTCTTCTCCACACGCGCCACATGAACCTGGATAAATACTTTTCCTTGGGGGATCAGGTGGCGCTGGTGGTCGGGGCCAGCCGCGGCATCGGCCGGGCCATCGCCGAAGCGCTCGGCGAGGCGGGCGCGCGCGTGGTGCTGGCCGCCCGCTCCCTCGACAAGCTCGAAGCCGTGGCCGCCGCCATACGGGGCCAGGCCGCGCAGGCTTCCACCCTCCGCCTCGATGTTGCCGACCCTGCTTCCATCTCCGCCGGCGTCGAGCAGGTCCTCCGCGATCACGGCCGCCTCGACATCCTGGTCAATGTCGCCGGGACCAACATCCGCAAACGCGCCGAAGACTACACCCTCGAGGAGTTCGATGCCGTGCTCTCGACCAACCTCCGGGGTATCTTCCGCGTCACTCAAGTGGTCGGCGCCGCCATGAAGCGGCAAAGGAAAGGCAAGATCATCAACATCGGGAGCCTGACCACCACCCTTGGTTTTCCCTATCTTTCCGTCTATGCCGTCACCAAGGGCGGCCTGGGCCAGCTTTCCAAGGTCCTCGCCGTCGAGTGGGCGCCCTACAACATTCAGGTCAACGTCATCGCCCCCGGCTTCATCCTCACCGATCTGACCCGGGAAATGTGGCAGCGGGAAGACATGCGCGACTGGCTCGCGGCGACGCAACCCAACCCGCGCCTGGGAACGCCGGAGGACATCGCCGGGATGGCCATCTTTCTTGCCTCGCCCGCCTCCGACTACATCACCGGCCAGGTGATTTTTGTCGACGGAGGAAACACCGCCGGCTCCCGCTGGCCCTTCCAGCCCTCCGCCTAGCCAGCGTGCGCGGCGGCGGCGGCCCGCGCCCGAACCGTATCCAGAGCCTCGCACAGGCTCTGGTAGTTCGACGGCGTGATGAGCGTGAAGCGCGGGTTCAGATGGGTCAGTTGAGAAATCCTTTCCATCAGCCGGTCGCTGGGCAATTCCGGTCCCGCCACCCACAGATACCGGCCGTGGGTTATGCGCACCGGAACCACCTGCATCTCGCGGGCTGCGGCCCGCGGCAGCCGCTCCAGGGCTTCCTCCTCCAGGGACCGCGCCTCCAGCGTTTCAAAGGGCAGGCTCTGCTGCCGCGCTAAAGCCGCATAGACCTGCGCTTCGCCTAGCGACTTCTGCCGGACCAGGTGCTCCCCCAGCCGTTCTCCCGGCCCCAGATTCCGCAGCGCTTCCTCCACCATTGGCGCCGCGAGCAGCCTCATCTCCACCAGCACTTCGCCCAGTCGCCGCTTGTAGTCCTGCAGCAGCCCCCGACTGGGATAGCTGTGATCCGTCTTCAACCAATGCAGCTGCTGGTGGCGCAGCCGCGCCCCGGTAAGCAGCCCCAATGCCCGCAGGTTGGCGCTGAAGTTGATAACGTTTCCCCACACCGACCGCACCGGAGAAATTAACGCGTGCTTCCACCCGTACACCTTCCACACATAGAAAGCTCGTGACCCCAGCCTCACGAAGATCATCCCGGTATTCCACAGCAATAGCCACTTGAGCCATGGGGTTTCTCTCACCAGTTGCGCCAGATACCAGGGCTGACCGGTGTTCCTGGCCCATATCAATCCCCCCAGCCCGTAAAGGAAGATCAGGTTCGCCAGGATGGTCAGCGGGTTGCCGAACAGGCCTTTGCGATCCCGCCACAACCAGTAAACCTGCCCGTCGCCTGCGTCCCACCCGATCTCCTGCCAGGATTGCAGCGCGATGCCCGCCACCCAGCGCGCTTTCTGCCGCACCGCGCGCCGGAAGCTCAGCGGGAAGTATTCCCGCGTCGCCATCCAGTTGCGGTCTCCCGCCAGCCGTTCGGCATCCAGCAGAATCTGTTTGCACCCCAGCCGGTGCAGGTCCAGGCCGATGTGGTAGTCCTCCGTCAGGCTCTCCGGCTGGAACAGCACGTTGCCGTTGTTCCAGGCCAGCCGGTCCAGCGCCCGCCTTCGGTAGGCCGTCCCCACGCCGCAGGAGGGCAGAAATCCGCCCCGCTTTTGCCGCACGTGCAGGTCCTTCAATTGCGACTGCGCGAATTCGTCGCAATAAGTCCCGTGGGTGAATTTCCACCACGGCGTGGCCAGCGGCAGCACTGGCGCTTGCACCATGTCGTATTCCTCGCCATAGCGATTGATCCACTCGAGCGACTGGGGGTGAATCAGGTCTTCCGCATCATGGTGAAGGATGATCTCGAAACGGCAACCGCGGCTCTCTTCGTGCAGCAGCACGCCCTGGTAGACCCAGTTCAGGCAGTCGGCTTTCGAGGTCGGCCCGTCGTGCGGGCAGACCACATGGTGCACGCGGGGGTACTTCTCTTCGCAGGCCGCCACCCGTCCCAGCGTCCGGATGTCGTTGGGGTAGACGCCGACGAAAATCTCGTAGTTGGAATACTGAATGGCGGCGATATTGTGGTCGAGCATGTGCTCGATCACCGCATCCTCCCGCCACGCCGGGATGAGCAAGGCGATCTTCTTTTCCCGTGGAGCAGGCCTCTCCGACGCCGGGCTCAGCTCGGCCGGGGCAGGCTTCTGCCGCCCGAGCCGCGACTTCTCGGCTACCCAATAACGGATTCCAAAGAGGTCCAGGAGGAGATCATCCAGACCGCTCGCCAACACCCACATGGCGAGGGGTGCGAGCACGCCGGCCACCAGCCGGTCCAGCCACAGCATCGAGAGCGCTCAACCGGAGCGGACAACCGTGTGCCGTAAAATCCGATGAATTACACCATAATCATATGCATTAAGCGAAAAAAAATCAACCGCCAGTTGACAAACGGGCCGGGTTTGACCCCAAGCCGGATCTATTTCTTATCTTCGACGAAAAAGTCCAGTGGCCCGTCGGTGAAGAACAGCAGCTCTGTTTCCACCCTCGCCAGGAACGGGCCATGGCGTTCCTGAGGAGCAGAGTAGACAAACGTGCCGGGCGTCAGCGGCCCCTCGGGTGATTCCAGCCTGCCCTTCAAAATATAAAGGGAGTGCCCGCAAGTGGTGTGATAGTGCCGTGGCTCGCGATAGCCCGCCGGAAAGCGCACTACCGCTGTCTGCGATCCCTTCTCCTTGTTCTCGTGCAACAACCTTTGCTGGAGCCCCGGCGGCACCACCTTGATGGGCATGGGAGCCCACTCGACCGTCTCCGTTCGGAGCAGGAACGACTTTTGCGCCGTCTTTTGCCCGTACACCAACAGGCCGCCCGCCGCCAGGGCTGCCAGAACGACCCAAATCTTTGTCTTCTTCATGTCACCCTCCGGTAGCCACTATGTGCTTCCCGGCAATTATAGCGCCCCCCGGCAGCGGGTAATTCGGCCGCCACCCAGGGTCTCGCAGTGAGCTGCGCTACCATGTAGTCATATGGAGCGCAACGAGCCGGCGCCGCCGAGTACCGCGACTGGGCCCTCTGATCACACACCTTCCTGGGTCAGCCTCAAGGACGAAGATCTGCTGGCGCTGCGAATCTGCGATCTGGGCGTCCGCATCGAGGGCAGCGAACTGGAAGCTCGCGTGGCCCAGTTCTACGAGGAGCTGGGCGCCCGGGGCCTCACTTTGTGGCCGGTCTGCTACCTGGGCGATGAGTGGTTCTCCCCCGCAGGAGTGCCGGCCATCGCGATCCCGTTTTATTTGGCGCACCCGCGCCTCAAGGCGCTCGAGCTGCGCCAGATGCTCGAGGTGGAAGGCGGAACCGGCGAGTGGTGCCTGCAGCTGCTCCGGCACGAGTGCGGGCATGCCATCGATCACGCCTACTGTTTCTCCTCTCGCCGCGACTGGCACAAAGTCTTTGGCAGCCCCCACACGGAGTACACCCCGGATACCTACCGGCCGCGGCCTTACAGCAAGAGCTTCGTTCGGCATCTGGACAACTGGTACGCACAGGCCCACCCGGACGAGGACTTTGCCGAAACGTTTGCCGTCTGGCTGACCATGTCCCCCGAGGAGTGGCGCCAGCGCTACCGGGGATGGAAAGCGCTCGACAAACTGGAATATGTGGATGGGCTGATGAAAGAGTCGGCGCACAACCCGCCGGCCGTGACCGCCGGCCGCCGGCTCTCCGAAGCGAGCAAACGCGGATCTACGTGCTATCTTCGGGGACGGGGAGCCTGGAGGCGAATCGGCGGCGCAGCTCATGCGTCGGAACCGGGCTCGCCTGATCGAGTCGATCGTGCGCTGGACGGGACAGCGCAAGTACACGGTGAACATGTTGGTGCGCCGGCTCATCCTGCGCTGCCAGCAGCTCAAGCTATCCGCGCCGCGGGACCAGGGACGCCTGCCCTACGAGCTGGCTGCCTACCTCGCTGCGCTGGTCACCAACCACCTGCACACCGGCAGGTTCAAAAGGCGCGTGTAGCCATGAGGTTGCTCGAGCGATGAAGATCCTCGTCCTGTTCGACCTTGCGCGCCCGGCCGCTCCTGACGAGACCTTCTCTCCGCGCGCCCTCAAAAAACAGGAGGACAAGCCCACTGAGGCCGACGTGCTCCTCTCCCTCAAGCGCCTCGGCCACGAGTTCGAAACGCTGGCGGTCTTCGACGACGCCCTCGGGCTGGTAGAAAAACTGAAGGCGTTTGCGCCCGATGTCGTCTTCAACCTGCTCGAATCCTTTTATGCCGAGCGCTCGCACGCCCCAAACATCCCGGCGCTTCTCGATCTGATGAAGGTGCGGTACACCGGGGCGGGACCCGACGCGTTGCTGCTGTGCCAGGACAAAGCGCTCGCCAAGAAGGTGCTGGCCTACCACCGGGTAAGGGTGGCGCACTTCGTGATCTCCAGTTGCGACCGCCCGCTGAAGCGCTTGCGGCGCTTTGTCTACCCGGCGTTCGTCAAGCCGGCCCGCGAGTAGTCATCCGACGGCATCAGCCAGGCCTCCTTCGTGCGCACGGAGGAGGAAGCGCTCGAGCGCGCCCGGTTCATCCACGAAAAGTTCCACTGCGACGCCCTCATCGAGGAGTACATCGAGGGCCGCGAATTGTACCTGAGCGTGATGGGCAACCAGCGGCTCACCGTGTTCCCGCCGCGCGAGCTCTTCTTCGAGCAGGTGCAGGAGGATGCCCCCAAGTTCGCTACCTTCAAGGCGAAATGGGATGATGCCTACCGCAAGAAATGGGGCATCAAGAACGCGGCGGCGGGTCCCCTGCCGGAGGGCCTCGAGGAGAAAATGGCCCGGCTGGCCCGGAAGGTCTACCGGTTGCTCAAGATCCAGGGCTTCGGCCGCATCGACGTACGGCTCACTCCGCAGGGAGAAGTCGTGGTCATGGAAGCAAACCCCAACCCCTCGCTGGCGCAGGAGGACGACTTCGCTCAGTCGGCAGCCGCCGCGGGGCTGGAGTACGACGTTCTCATTCAGAAAATCCTCGATGCCGCCGGCGGATGAATCAATACAGTATCGATGGTAGGTAAGCCCCGGCAGGCTCATTGTAAAGGCCGATGGTCATTAGCGTCGCTTGGGTCGCGATCCGGAGCCCATTGTTTAAGCACCACCGCATTAACTCTCCATTCCGCGTCGGCACCAGGAAGCCTGGTCCGTGGAAGGCCGGCGCGGCGGCGATCAGCGCCTTTACGTCGTCGTTAGTTTGGCCCACGGCGTGATTAAACCATGCGATTCCGGTTGCGTAGCCGGTGATTCGGCCCAGGCGCTCCACCACGGTTGCCGTACCCTGCCGGATCGCGTCCAGAACCTCGCCGCCGCGATCGTGGCCATGCACGCGCCGGCACAACCGATGGCATGCCTCCAGGTCAGCCTCGGTGGCCTGGCGGACGTCGTATTCGGGGATCGTTACTCCCAGCGGTTTGCCCTGCATCGCCGAAAGAGTCTCGCGCGTCTCGAAGCCGAGCTTGGTGTA
>JACQDG010000141.1 GCA_016201185.1 Acidobacteriota bacterium
CCCAGCTCTGACAAAATCCGGTACCGGCCGATCTTTTCCAGCACGCGAAGGTTCCTCTGACCTTAATCACTTTACCACAGGGCGCAAGAAGGCAAGCAGCGGTTAACACCGGGCGGGGGCGAGCCCGGGGGTGGCTCCCCTTCCCTTACTTTGCAGTACAAAGTACTTGACAAAATGAAACTGCGGGGCTACCCTTGAGCCATGAGACCGCGAAACTGGATCGCCGCCGGTATCCCGCTGCTGTCCCTGTTTTCGGGATGCTTCCTGGAAAGGCCTCACACCGCCCTGACTGCCGCAGCCGCCGCCGGCCGCGCCGGAGAAGTCGCGGCGCTGCTCGAGCAGGGCGCCGATCCAAACGTCCCCGGCGGCGCCCCCGGCGGGGGCTTCACCCCGCTGGACTTCGCCGCGCGCGACGGCCGCACCGACATCATTTCCCTTCTCCTCAAGTCCGGCGCCGATCCCGACCTTCGCAGCGGCCTGGGCGACTGGACGCCGCTGATGCACGCCATCCACAAGAACCAGGAGCAGTCGCTGCGGGCTCTGCTTAATGGCGGCGCCAATGTCAACGCCAGGGGCCGGGATGGCCTGACGGCCCTGATAATGGCCGCCGGCTACGGCTATTCCGGTATGGTCCGCGAGCTGCTGGATTCCGGCGCCGACCCCTACGCCGAGATGGCCGACGGCAACTCCGCCCTCACCAGCGCCGTGGGCGGCGTGTCGGACATCGATCGCTTCACCCTTTGCTCCTGCCAGACGGATACCGTGCAGACTCTATTGGAAGAGGCGCCCGATCTGAGGTTGAAAGACAACTTTCCCGGCCGCTCCGCCCGCTGGTTCGCCCGCCTGGGCCGTTGTTCAGAAGTGCTGCGCCTCCTCGAGCAATATGAAAGCAAGCGATCGAGTCTGTAAACTCTACCGCCTGCCCACGCTGACGTACTCAAACCCGCGCTGCCGCATCTCTTCCGGCCGGAACATGTTGCGCCCGTCTATGATCAGGGGCCGGGCCATGGAGGTCCGGACGCGGTCGAGATCGACCTCGAGAAAGTCCTGCCACTCGGTGAACACCAGCAGAGCGTCGGCTCCCGCCGCGGCCTCTTCGGCCGAGTGACAGTACACGATGCGGTTCTTCCCGTCTGGCAGAACCGCCCGCGCTTCCTCACTCGCCCGCGGATCGTAGGCGGCCACCACCGCGCCCTCCTCCAGCAGCTTGCCAATCACCGCCAGGGACGGTGCAAAACGCACATCGTCCGTGTTGGGCTTGAAGGCCAGGCCCCAGGCGCCGATTTTCTTCCCTTTCAGCACCCACACCTCGTGCCGGATCTTCTGCAGAAACATCTCGGCCTGCTCCTGGTTGATCCGCTCCACCTCGCGCAGCAAGCGGAAGTCGTAGCCGCTTTTTTCGGCGATGCGGATGAAGGCCTGCAGGTCCTTGGGGAAGCAGAAACCGCCGAAGCCAATCCCCGCTCGCAGGAAGCTCGGCCCGATGCGGCTGTCGAGCCCCATCCCCGCCGCCACCTGCTCCACATCCGCCCCCACCCGCTCGCACAAGGCGCCGAGCCGCCGTAAATTTGCAGGGTCCGGTGGATGCGGTCCCCGGTCAGCACCGGCACGGTGCTCTTCTCCACGATCAGCTTGTAGGAGTTGGAGTGCGTCGCGATTTGCCGCGTCACCTTCTCCACGCTCGAAAGGTCGGCGTCCCCGTCCGGCAGAGGCGGCGTGCCCAGGCAAAGAAAGATCACCGTGGCGTCGTTGACGTGCAGCTCGAGCTCGCAGAAGAACCGGATCCGCCCGCGTTCCCGGTTCCGGTCCAGCAGCTCCTGTATTTGCGGCTCGTAGAAAGGCGCCCGTCCCCCGGCCAGCGCCTCAATCTTCCGCGTATCGGTGTCGTGGCACCCCACTTCGTGCCCGATCTCCGCGAAGCACAGTCCCACCACCAGCCCCACATGCCCGGTCCCGATCACCGTAATCTTCATAGGACAAGCCCCTATGGTAACAGCAAGCCGCCGCCCACCCGCTCCCCGCCAGCCGCTTCTGTGGTAAAAAAGGGCCATGCCGCAACCCGTCTACGACGTTTGCGTGATCGGCGGGGGAGCGAGCGGCGGCACGGTCGCCGGCACGCTGGCCCGGGCCGGCGTCGACGTGGTGCTGGTCGAGGGCGGCCCTTACCGCAATCCGGCCCTCCTCAAAAACCACGCCTGGCCTTACGACCAGACCAAGCCGACCGTGCCCCCCGTGGGCGTCGACCCCAAGCTCGAGCCCATCGAGATGCACGGCGACTCCATCGGCATCAACCGCGCCCGCGTGCTCGGCGGCCGCACCACCCACTGGAACGCCGTCGCCCTCCGCTTCTCCGAGGCCGACTTCCGCGAGCGCTCCCGCAACGGCATCGAGGACGACTGGCCCGTCCCCTACGCCGAGTTCGCCCCTTACTATGACCGTGCCGAGCGCCTGATGGTGGTCTGCGGCACGCGCGAGAACCTGGAAGTCCTGCCCGACGGCCAGTTTATCCCGCCGCTTAAACCCCGCTGCTCAGAGCGCATCCTCGGCCGAGCTTGCGAAAAGCTCGGCATCCGCATGATCCCGGTGCGCAAGGCCCTGGCCACCGAGCCCGGCCACGGCCGCGCCGCCTGCCACTTCTGCGGCCACTGCATGTCGGGCTGCGAAGTCTCGGCCATTTTCAACACCGCCGAGCACGTCATCCCGGCGGCGCAAAAAACCGGCCGCCTCCGCGTCGTCTCAAACTGCATGGCGCGCCAGTTGCTCATGGGTACGGGAGAAAATGCCGGCCGCGCGAGGGCCGTCTCCGTCCTTCACCGCGACACGAAGCGCGAGGAAGAAATCCAGGCCCGCGTCTTCGTTCTCTCATGCGGCAACATCGAGTCGGCGCGGCTCTGGCTCAACTCCCGTTTCCCCAACACTTACGACAACATCGGCCGCTACCTCCACGGCCACATTACCTGCAGCGCCATGGGTTACTTGAGCGCTCTGGTGGGCAAGCCGATGGGGAACCAGGACGGCGCCACCGACCATGTCTACATCCCGCGCATGAAGCGCCCGCGGTGCGACTACGCCGGCGGCTTCGGCTTCCAATTGAATTTCGCCTCCTACATGACCCCCTACCACGCGAAACATCTTCCCGGCTACGGCGCCGCTTTCAAGCGCCGCGTGCGGGAGCTCCAGCCCGGCTATACCCATCTCGGCGGCTTCGGCAAGGGGGTGTCCCATCGCGAGAACCGCATCACGGTCCACGCCACCCGCCGCGACGCCTACGGCATTCCCATCCCGGTGGTGTACTTCCACTGGCAGCCCAACGATCGGGCCCTCTTCAAGGACATGTGCGACACGGCGCTCGAAATCTACGACGCGGCCGGGGTGAAATTTCTTATCCCGCCCGACCCGGTCTCCGGCGGCTTCGCGAGCCACGAGGTCGGAGCCATGCGCATGGGCAGCGATCCGAAGACTTCCGTCGTCAACCGCCTCTGCCAGGCCCACGAAGTGAAAAACGTCTTCGTTACGGACGGCAGTTGCTTCACCACTTTCCCCGAAAAGAACCCCACCCTAACCATCGTGGCCCTCTCGATTCGGACCGCGGACAACATCGTGGAACTCCGCCGGCGGGGGGAGCTGTAAAGACGAAGTCGGCGGAGGGTTAGGAGATCAATCCCGGAAGGGCTGCGCGGCTGGCCCCTCTTGCTGTATCCTAAATAGCCATGGAACTGCGCGTTTCAACCCGTCATGTGGACCCGGATATCACCGTGGTGGAGCTGGCCGGCCGGATCAAGATCGGCGCCGAGGGCCGGGGCGTCGAAACGCTGGTCAAGGAACTCCTGCACCAGAACCGCAAGAAGATCGTCTTCGACATCGCCGGGGTCGAGTACATCGACAGCGCCGGCATGGGCACCATCGCCCAGTGCGTCTCGACCGCTATCCAGGCCGACGGCGGCCTGCGCATCGCCGGCGCTAAGGACAAGGTGCTCCGCCTGTTCCAGATGACACGCATGGACACCTTCCTCGACTGCTACCCCACCGTCGAGGTTGCCTGCCAGAACTTTCCCAGCCGCCAGCCAGGGGATAAGAAGCTTTTCTGAGGGGGCGGCCACCCTGGTCCGCTCTCGCCTCCCGGGCCCGCTATGCTATACTGAATTTTTTCTTTGCGATCTGCCGCGCACCACACCCCAGCCTCAACTGAGCGAACGGGCAGCGGGTTTTGATGTGTGTCCGCCGCAGAGGGGAGGTTGGATTGTGCCGAAGCTGAAAACGCATCGCGGCGCGGCCAAGCGCTTCAAGAGGACCGGGACGGGCAAGATCGTCCGTCACCACGCCTCGGCCCGTCACATCCTCACCAGTAAGGCCCGCAAGCGGAAGCGCAAGCTGCGAAAACAAGCCGAGGTCAGCGCCGGAGATTATAAGCGCATCGACCGCATGCTTCTTTCGTAACATTCCGGCGAGCTAGCAGCGCGTGAGGCACGTGCCTGCATCGCCGCCAGCGCCAAGAGTCAACGTGGGAGAAAAACCGTGCCCAGAGTCAAACGAGGAACCAAGCGTCGGCAGCGCCGCAAAAAGATTCTCGACCGCGCCTCCGGCTATTTTCTGACCAAGAGCAAGCTCTACCGGGCGGCCAAGGAAGCCGTCGAGCGTGGGCTGAAGTTCGCCTACGTCGGCCGCCGGCAGAAGAAGCGCGATTTCCGCTCGCTGTGGATCATCCGCATCGGGGCGGCGGCGCGCATTCATGATCTTTCCTACAACAAGTTCATCCACGGATTGAAGCTGGCCGGGGTGGAAGTGGACCGCAAGATTCTCGCCGATCTCGCCGCCCGCGACGCCGCCGGGTTTGCCGCGCTGGCCGAAAAGGCTAAGGCCGCCCTGGAGGCCTGAGTGCCGCGCCCCGACGAGCAGGCGCAGCGGCCGATCCCGCCGGATGCGGACGAGAACACCGTCCGGGTGTTTTTTGACAGTCTGGGGGCTCAATTTGACAAAGAGCTGGCCGACTCCCGGGACGTTAAGTCTTTGCGCGACCACTGGCTCGGGCGCAAACACGGCATTTGCACATCCACCAACACCAATTGGCTGCAGCCCGCTCCACGCGAGCTCAAGCCGTTCGTAGGCCGCCTGCAGAACCAGCTCAAGACCCGCGTCGAGCAGGCCATCGAGGAGCGGGCGCGGGGCCTGGCTTCCGCTTCCGTCGCCGCCGGGGCGGAGCTCGACGTCACCCTGCCCGGGCCCGAGCGCTGGATCGGCGCCCGCCACCCGATCCGCATCGTCCAGGAAGAGATCGAGGGCATCTTCCGCTCCATGGGCTACTCGACCAGC
>JACQDG010000142.1 GCA_016201185.1 Acidobacteriota bacterium
CCGCGTCGCCTGCGCCGGTCGAAGCATCTATTGCACCGCCAGCGTAACGCCCCCTTGGCTGCTGGCTCCGCCAATTTTCACAACTACGGGAACTGCGCTTCCCGGCGTCACGCCCGCCGGCACCCGGGCGTTCACCTGGATGAGGGCCGTGAAACCGGGCGCCGCTCCCGCATAGAGCACCTCCGCCTCCTGTCCGTCGATCAGAACCGACACAGGGTGCAGCGGTTTGGGCAGTGGATGGGTGGCCAGTTCGTGTTCATGCCGGGAAGGATCGGTTTGCCCCTCGCCCGTGCCGTACAGGACGACGACGGAACCCCGCGCGGCGGGATTCGACGGTGAATTCAAACTGCCGTCCTCGTTCAGAATGGCGCCCGGTCCCTGGCCGGATTCATCCATTGTGAACAAGCCGGGGGCGGTATCGGCAACGGACAAAAAGACGGGGGTCGCGAGCCGTTTCTGAAATTCGGCGGTGACTTCCGTGCCGCCCTGGCCGGCCACGACATAGGGCACCACCGCGACCACCCGGTCTGAGCTTGTATATAGAATAGGAGCCGCTTGATCATCGAAGAAAATGCGCGTGCCAGCAACCCTGGTGCTCAGCCGCATGGAGCTGTTCACCGCCGCGCCGGTCGGTTGCGCCGGACCTAAGCCCGTGCCGTAAATCGTCACCAGCTCGCCCGGAGCTACGGAGCCGACTGAGCCGCTGGCGGCGTTGAGCACAGCCGAAATTTGTCTGATGAGCGGCCGCAACCCGTACACCACGAGCTGCCTGGAGGCGGTGGGCACATAAACCTTGCCGTTGGCGACGGTCGGGGCGGCAAACTTTGCCAGATTGCCGTAGCTGTCCCGCACCCCGTTCATCTCGCTGTTCCATAACTCCTTGGATATGTCGGCGGCAGCGTAGGCACGTAATATGCCCTTGCCGGATCTGTCGCCGCTAACAAAAGTCGTAAGCCACAGGATCCCTGAATCAGCCGCGTTGCCGCTGGCCGACAAGGCCATCCCATCGAATGGCAAACCTCCCCCCGTCGAGATTTGAGAAAACGGAGTCGTCTCGAGGCGCCCGCTGGTCATTCGGAAGGCCTTCAAAGTGTCGTTGAATCCCCGGATGTAGACGATGGGGCCGTTCGCGTATTCCCAATAGGCCAGATTGAATATCCACCCCGCGCTTGCCGCCATGAAGCTCTGCACAATCTGGCCGTTGCCGGGCTGGAAATGCCCCATCCCGCCGCGATCCACCAAGTAAATCTTGCCGTCTTTCGCCGCGCTAAGAATGAAACCGCCGCCTGCCAGAACCGGACCGCAGGAGCCCAGGTCGTTGTCCACGTCGTTCAGGTTCGTCCAGTTGTCCGGGGTGAACCAGTCGGCCACGGTCAGCCCGGCGCCGGCAGTGAGCCTCAGAAAGGTCTCCCCCCACTCCGAGGAGCCGTCATAGTAGCCGTTACCCGTGACCACGTAGATGTTCCCCTGCTCGTCGGCGGCCGGCCCATGCCCGGACTGCCAGATGGATCCTCCCCCGGTGTTTGGGGTGGTGGTAAAGGCATAAACCTGTTGTTGCACGTTGGCCGCGTTATAACCCAACAGCCACCCGTGAAAAGGCGCCGTGTCGGCGTGAGATCCGAAAGCAATGTAGACGGTATTGTTCACCAACAGAAGCCCGGGCCGTTGCAGGTGTTGAAAGGCGTTGAACGTCAGAACGCCGTCTTGGCTGTCGATGCTAGTTCCCGGTACGCTGGCCTGGATTTCGGCGGGGCCGCCGAATTTTTCCTGTCCGGTTCGGATGTCCAGCGCGTGCAAGCGATAGAAATACTTCCCGTTCTCCACCGTATTGGCTACCAGGTAAATCGTCTTGGTGTTCAGGTCGATGACGGGCGTGCTGAGAATGCCCACATCCGGCAGGATGTCGTCGAAGTTGTAGTCCGAACTGGGCACGGGAGGACCGACGTTCACACGCCACAGGCTCCCGCCAGGGGCATCCGCATCGAAGGCATAAACCGTGTTGCGCATTGTAGCCACATACACCACGTTGTGGACGCCTTTCCCCGCCATATCCACGTTCTGGACATAGAGGGGCTGCGCGTAAATCTGCCCGTCCACGGGAAGCGAAAAGAGCTTCCCGAAGCTCCTGGGGTTAACGTTCGCTGTGTTGAGGATAGTCTCGTTCAGGTTGGCATTGGTGCGCCTGTTGCCATAGTTGGCGGTCAGCACATTCACTTGGGACAAGGCCGGGGCAACACAGAGCAGGAAGAAGGCTATGAGCATGTAACCGTTCATCGACGAACTCCCGCGGCAATTTGGACCCCCAAAAGCAGGCAGTATACACTAATCCTCCCCGGGCCGTTTTCGCCGAAGCACCCGGGGCAGGCCAGGGAAGGCGGGCTCTCTACACCGCCACCGTCGCGATCTCCACCGGGCTGCGCTGGCCGCTTACCACCACGATGCCGCTCTCCGTCACGTGGTGATGCTTGCGATCATGCTCCAGGTCGTAGCCGATCTCGGTGTCGGGCGGGACGCGGACGTTCTTGTCAAGGATGGCCCGGCGGATGCGGCAGCGCCGCCCGATGTCACAGTTGTCCATGATGATCGAGTCCTCGACCAGACTGTAGGAGTGCACGAACACCCGGCGGCCGAGCAGGGAGTTGCGCACCGCCCCGCCCGAAATGATGCAGCCTTCCGAGACGATCGAATCCAGCGCCTGGCCCCGGCGGCCGTCTTCGTCGAAGGTGAACTTGGCCGGCGGCTCGGGGTACTCCGCGGTGCGCAGCGGCCACTGGCGGTTGAACAGGTTCAGCAGGGGAGAGACGGAGCGCAGGTCCATGTTGGCGTCGTAATAGGACTCGATCGTCCCTACATCGCGCCAGTACCCCCGGTTCGGCGGCGTCTCCCCGGGAATCTCGTTCGTCATGAAGTCGTAGGCGTAAACCGCGTGCCGGTGGATCATATCGGGCAGGATGTTGTGCCCGAAATCGTGATTGCTGTCGGGCCGCGCGGCGTCGTCATACAATTCGCGCAGCAGCACCCGGGTGTCGAAAACGTAGTTGCCCATAGAGGCCAGTGTCCACCCGGGGCGACCAGGAATCTCGGGCGGGTCGGCCACTTTTTCGCGGAAGCCGATGATCCGCCAGTCCGGCGTGACCTCCATGGTGCCGTATTCCCCGGCCTGGTCGCGCGGCAGGGGAATGGCGGCCACCGTCCCCGCCGCCCGCTTCTCCTCGTGAAACCAAATCATCTGGCTGATGTCCATGAAATAGACGTGGTCGGCTCCAAAAACGGCCACCAGGTGCGGATCCGCCTGTTCGACCAAGTTGACGTTCTGAAAGATGGCGTCGGAGGTGCCTTCGTACCAGGTCTCGCCTTTCCGCATCTGCGCCGGCACCGGGATGATGAACTGGTTCTTAAGCAGGTTGGCGAACTGCCAGCCATCGCTCAGGTGCTGCAGCAGCGACTGGCTCTTGAACTGGGTCAGCACATAGATGGAATAAATGCCGGAATTGATCATGTTGCTGAGAACAAAATCGATGATGCGGTACTTGCCGCCGAACGGCACCGCCGGCTTGGCCCGTTCCTTGGTGAGCGGGTAAAGCCGGGATCCCTTCCCTCCCGCCAGGACTATGCCCAAGACCCGGAGTTTCATGGCGCGCGTTCCGGCAACTATTCTAGCAGTCGCAAATCCTGGGCCAGCTCCGCAGAAGCGTTCACCCGCACCGAGGGAACCCGGGACTGCAGGCTTTCCATTTGCTCTTCCGGATTCAGATCCTCGACCGTGGTGGCGAAGATGAGATATTCGCCCTCCGGCAACCCGGCAAAGCGGTACTCGCCTTGCAGGTTGGTTCGGGTGGATCGAAAGCCGCCCAGCCGATAGCGATTCTGCGCATCGACAGGGTAGCAGAACACCGGCAGTCCGGAAGCGGGCTCGCCGTCGCTGCCCGTCACGAGCCCGCGGACCTTTCCGACCTTGTGGGACAGCCGGATCACGGCTGTAGAGGTCTGCCCGGGCGATAACGGAAAGCCGCCGAGAGCATCTTTCTTCGAGTCCAACGTAATTGAATCCACCGCGTAAGATCCCGGCAGGATCGTATAGAAGCGCCATTGACCCGGCATCAGGCCGGCGGCAAAGTAGGCGCCCCCAGGGTTTTGGCGTTCGGCCCGCTGCGGCTGGGTTCGCGCCCCGTTTTCAATCCGCGAGAGGAACACGACCACCTGCGGGTCATTCACGGCGCCGCCTCTGTCATTCACAAGGAAGGCGCGCACTTCCGGAGCTCGCGCCAGGTTGACGGAGAATCCTTCCACGTCCCCGTAAAGAGACAGCGGACGGTAGGCTGCCAGCTTTCCTTCGGGCCCTGACGCTTGCGCCACAAGCGTGTATTCGCCGGGCACAAGGTCGGCGAGAGCAAACTGTCCTGCTGCGTCGGTCGGGACTTCCCGGCTTTCCTCATCACGGAACAACGTCACTCTTACCGCCACAGCGGAACGGCCGGTCCCGCCGGCTACGATTCCGCTCAGCCGCACCAGCTTGCCCGGAACTGGCGGGATCTGGACATCGCTCGCCTCCCGGTCGATTTCCACGGTCACTGTCCGCGCCTCGGCCAGGCTTAAGCTCCCGGGGAAATATGTAGGCAGCAGGCCGGTGCCGTCGGGCAACTGTCGAGGAGTGGTTGCGACGTAGTACCGGCCGGGCTTCAGACCGGCGATGCGAAAAACACCCCGGTCGTCCGTCACTCCCGCTGAAGAGCCCCGCCCGGAAATCCCCGTGGGACTGGCCGTGATGGCATGGACCAAGAAGGAAGGGATGCCTTCGCCGTTCTCATCCACTACTGTGCCTGTGATCACGCCGAGACGGTGCAGAAGGACGTCAGCGGTGAAGCCCGCGCCGGGGGCCAGATGGATCAGCCGGCCGACCTGGTTCCATTCTTTCTGGCCAAAGCGGCCCGTAGCGAAGTTCGCTCGTCGCGCCGTGACCATGTATTGGCCCGCCTGCACCCCCTCGAAGAGGTAGCGCCCCTGGCGGTCGGCAAGGACGGTCCGGAGCGGCGCCCCTTCCGCCGAGGCCAGGACGACCGTGCTCCCTCCGAGCGCCCGGCCGGTGACGGCATGGAGCACAGTCCCGGCAACAGCTCCGAGCGACTCGGCGGCCCAGGCGACTCCCCGCCCGGCAAGAATGAAAAGCAGGAGGCTCGCTAGTCTTGGATTTGCCTTGTACGAACCCATCGCGGGGCGCTCCACGGGGCCACCCTGCCCTCCTTCCATTTCTCGACGATTTCTTCCACGATGGCGCGGCCCCGCTCGAAAGCTCGGGAATACTGCTCCCGCTTCTCCTCGGCCGTCAGGCCTCTCCCCATGCGCTGGTAGCGTTCCAGCCCCAGGCCAACCACGTAGGTTCCCGCAAAGGCGATCACGCCTTTGGGCACCAGCCCTCCGCCGAAGGGGACCTTCGACACCAGCTCGCGCGCCAGCGCC
>JACQDG010000104.1 GCA_016201185.1 Acidobacteriota bacterium
ATCGCCCGCCAGATTTGTGGTCCACGGCGTGAAGCCCAGCCATGATTTGTCTTCATCTTTTCTCTGCCCCCACTTCCTGTCTCAGCCGGTAACCATTATCACCGATATCAACTTTGGCAAAATCAGGCAGGAAGGGTGCGTTTCACTTGATCCGAATGTCTCCATTCCGGCTGGGACCACTCGGGGAAGAAGTGTTTCTTCGGCGCCGCGCTCTCCGATCCCGATCGAATCGTAACTCGTCGGCCAGATGGTGCAAGGAGAACCATCTTCCCATCCTCGTCTTCAACCTGAACGTGCCGGGCAACATCCTGCGCGGGGAACAGCCGCCGCATTATGCTGGGGCAATGCCACATCGCGTCGAGGGCAGGGTTCGACCACGTGCTACCGACTGACAACACCGAGCGCACACGACCCGATTCGGCCTCCGACGAGCTGCAGAGTCGAAAAGCTGCTCCGCTCTACCTCGGCATGCTGGTGTCGGCGCTCTCCGCAGGGTTGCTGGCTTTTTCACAAACCGTGTCCTGGTGGGGAGACGAGGGGTTCCATCTGCTCGCAGCCCGGCTGATAAATACCGGCAAGAGACCCTACCTGGATTTTTTCTACCCGCAGACCCCGCTCTATGCCTATTTGAACGCGGCATGGATGCGAATATTCGGGGAGACCTGGCGGAGCGCCCACGCTTTTTCAGGCCTTCTGACCGCCGGTTGCATTGCGCTGGTAGCTGGATTTGTCTACAGTCGGTTGTGCGACCGCGCCTGGAGGTTGGCCGGAGCCATAACGGCCGCACTGCTGGTGGGCTTGCATTTCTACGTGATTCAGTTTGGCACCGTCGGCCAGGCCTACGGGTTGTGCATGTTCTTGAGCGTCGCGTCCTATGTTCTGGTGGTCGAGGCCGCAAGTCGTAGCAGCGGCTTTCTGCCGCTTGGGGCAGGACTTTGCGCCGGCGCCGCACCGGCCTCCTCCCTCTTGTCGGCGCCGGTCGTGCCGGTCTTGTTGTTCTGGATGTGGCGTCATAACAGGGACGGAGATCGGAAGGCCAAGGCCCTCCGGTTTCTCGCGGGAGCGGCCCTACCGTTCCTCCCCTTGCTATGGCTGGCTGCGCACTCCCCCCGGCGGGTGCTCTTCAATGTGGTCGAATTCCATCTCTTGCATCGCAGAGAGGGGTTTGACCGGATCGGTTTTAATCAGGTAACGCGGTGGGACCTTAAGGTGCTAAGCGGCTGGCTGGACTCCACTCAGGGCCTGTTGCTCGTTGTTCTGGCCGCATTGGGTCTGTTGTTTGTGGCTGGATCGAGCGACTGGGATCCACGGCGGCGGGCTGAGTTCCGCCTGTGCGCCTGGCTGGCCGGCGCTCTGTCCCTCTACCTGGCCACCCCCCATCCAACTTTACCACAGTATTTCGTTTTGGTGGTTCCATTCGCCGGCATCCTGGCTTCACTGGGAGTTTATGCTACCGGCGTCAGAATCTGGAGGCCGGACCGCGCCGCAAGGCTAGTTTTGGCAGCAGTCGGGCTGTTCGCCCTTGGCCTGGGGAGATCCGCCTATGCTGAAAGGCGGAGTTTCCAGTTTGGTTTACGGCACATCGAGGATCTGGCCCGCGAGATCAATCAGGTTACCCCGAACAATGGGCTGCTCTGGGCCGATGATGAAACGGTATATTTCGTGGCGCAACGCTTGCCTCCGCCAGGCATGGAGCACCTGAACGCCGGAAGGCTGGAGCTACCTCCCGGTTTTGCCGCATTCCTGCACGTCGTCCTGCGCTCTCAGGTAGAAGAACGGCTGGCCGCCGGAGGCTTCGCAACCGTGTTGATTTGGCCTACGGACCCCAGGGTCGAGTCGATGGGCTTGCCTCGGCTGTACGCTCGGCGAAAGACAGTTCATGGATATGACCTCTTTTGGGACAGGCTCGCTCCTCAGCCCGAGCCAGCCGGGGGTCTCAAGAGAATTCAATAAGCTCACAAACCGCTCATGCCCATCCGGGCGTCCCGGATCACAAGAAAATCGGCCTCAGGGTTATGGGGTGTGGGTGAGGGCCCGGTAGGAAACTACTGCCGCCAGCAGGCGCCGTAGGTCTCAGCCAGTGCGTCGCCGTGTGTGGCGGCGTGGCAAGGCTTGTCAAGCTTGGCAGCTTGTCAGGCCGTCTGTCAGGCCGTCTTGCCTCAACCTCCCGACTGAGGTATATTCAGCAATTGCACTTCACCGCAAGTGGGCTGTTCGCGTCCGGGACCCAGCCAGTGGCGACCCTGTTAATGCAGACCCAGGCCATTCCCTTCCTGAGCCTTCCGCCAGAGGCAGACTCGCCTGCCCGTCCCCGACCCGACCTGGAGAGGCTGGATCTGGATGCCTTATGTGCCAGGGCGGTTCAGTTGAGGGTTTTCCCTGCTGTTTTCAATAACATTCGCGCTCTAGGCCTGCTGGACTGCTTATCTCCTGAGTCGGTGTGGGTGGAGCGCTTCCGCCAGAACTACGTCCGCAATTTGGCTCTGAGACATGAGGAAGCTCAGATAGTGAATGGGTTGTCTCAGGCAGGCATCCCATGCCGAGCTGTCAAGGGGGTCGGCTTGGTGGAACTGCTATACCCGGATCTCTCCTGGCGGAGCGTTGAAGACATCGACCTACTGGTCGCAGCCGGGGACGTGGCGCTGGCCTACCACAGACTAAAAGAGTTAGGCCTCCGAGATGCTCAGCAGCCTTGGACCCTCCTGGCCCTGTCTCGGCAGATCGCTCAGCCTCCCTACGCCTTCCCGGAGATCTTGCTGATCAAACGCGAGTTTCTCATCGAGTTGCACTGGGACTGGGTCGGTGAGAACTTCCCGCCCGGCGCCCCGGCCAGCGATCAGGAGGCCTTTCTGACTTACCTGTGCCTGCACGCCGGAAAGAGCTTTTGGTCATCCCTGCAAAAGCCTTGTGACATCGAGCTCTATCTCCGGAAGTTCGGGGACCGGATTGAATGGGGCCGTTTCTGGCGCCTGGCGAAAAAATCGGGTTGGGACCGGATTTGTGCCGCCAGTTTCCACCTTTGCTCGATATTGTTTGAGCGTCCGCTGCGGCCGGAGGAACAGCGAGGGAGCACGAAATCCGCTAGGGTGTTGGCCGACCAAGCGGCCAGGGCGCTGCTCGGAGAAGCCACGCCAGGGTGGTGGAGTCACAGGGCGTTCCGTCTTCTGAGGGTTTACGGCTGGCGCCAGCGAATCTCCCGATGCTGGCGTTGGCTCGCGCCCCCGCCTTGGCACTGGAACCACCCGCCAGGCGCCTCTGTATCAACTGCTGGGGTTTGGATGACGCGGTACCGGCAGCTTCTTTCCCAGGCGTTAGCCCGGCTTGTCCCTTTCCGGCGATGGAGCCATTATCTACAAAGAGCCGGGGAGCTCTCTTTGGCGGATTGGCGCTGCGTAGGGCGGGCGATCCTGACGCTACTGGCGGTCTACATCGGCCTGAGAATCGTTCCCTTCGACCGCCTGCAGCGCTGGGCTACCAGCGTTCGAACCGGAGCGCCGGAGGACGGGGGTGCCACCGGGGAGGCAATCCGGCGTACTGCGTGGCTGGTGGACGTTGCGGCCAACCATCATGTCGTCCCGATGCGATGTCTCGCCAGGTCCCTGGCTTTGGCCTGGATGCTGGCCCGGCGCGGAATCTCGACCCAGGTGAAGCTCGGGGTGCGAAAGGACGGCGAACAATTTCTTGCTCACGCCTGGCTGGAATGGCGCGGCGAGCGCGTGAATGACCCACATCAGGTGGCGCAACAATTCGTTGAACTAGCTCCTGCGCCCTCTCAGAAGGAGTTTTCCAGGGCACTGTTAACATGTCTGCGGTGAAACGTCTGATCCGTGTGTCCCCAGACACCCTGTATCGTGACTTGCACGGCGAGGGGATCCTGTTGCAACTGGAGACTGGACAGTATTTTGGTCTGGGCAAAGTCGCTCACCGCATCTGGCAGCTCATCCTGGAACACAGAGAGCTCAGCCTGGTGGAGGTGACGCTGCTCTCCGAGTACCCGGTCGATCCCGCCACGCTTTCTCGAGACCTCGATCGGTTCGTGGACCAACTGGTCGAAAAGAAACTGGTAGAAATCGAAATCTTGCCCGTCTGAAATGAGTGCGATCGCCGCCATTTTCCACCTCACGGGAGGGCCTGCCGAGCCGGAATGCCTCGAGCGGATGACGGGGATTATCGCCCACCGGGGACCGGACGGCTCCGGGCACTGGTGGGACGGCCCGGTGGGTTTGGGACACCGGCTTTTTCAGACTACCCCAGGAGCAGCCCACGAGAACCAACCCTTCATCAGCTCGGAACTGCGACTCGCTATCACCGCCGACGCCAGAGTTGACAATCGGACAGAGCTGAGGCGGCAGTTGTGCGCCAAGGGGTTGGAACCTGTCGGGCAGACTGACTCCGAGATTCTCTTGCGAGCCTATGCGCTTTGGGTGGAGGAGTGCGTAGAACACATTGTCGGCGACTTCGCATTCGTGATCTGGGATGCGCGAAGGCGCCGGCTGTTTTTTGCCAGGGACGCGTTGGGAATCAAACCGCTCCTTTACTGGTGCGACGGCGAGCTGCTGCTCATCGCGTCGGAGCCCAAACAGATCTTCCAGCACCCGCTTCCGTCCCGAGAAGTCAACTGGGCCGTCCTGGGAGACTACCTCTGCCGGAACCGGACCGAACCGGAGGAGACTCTCTACTCCGGGGTGCGGCGCCTACCCGCGGGCCATGCCGCCCTGGCGGAAGGGGAGAACCTTCGAATCAAGCGTTTTTGGCCGGTGGATCTGGGCCGAGAGATTCGCTACCGGAACAGCGAGCAATACGCCGAGCATTTCCGGGATTGCCTCCAGGAAGCCGTTCGCTGCCGGATGCAGTGTCAAGCCCCGGTCGGGGTCCTGCTCAGCGGCGGCCTCGATTCCTCTTCGGTGGCGTGCCTGGCAAACAAGATCCGGCGCGAGAATCCAGCAGGATGCGCCCCGCTTGAGACCTTCTCCGCCGTCTACCCGGGCTTGCCGTGCGACGAAAGCGCCTTTATCGAGGCCGTGGTACGTGAGTTGGACGTTCCCGCGCACCGCATCCCATATGGCGAGGAGTTTCACGCTGGGGCGCGGCTGGAGGTGGCGTCGGACTTTCCGGATGTTCTGTTTGTGCCGCCCTCCTTCGGGCAAGTCCTCTACCTGGCCAGATGGGTGCGCGAGCGAGGGATCCGGGTCTTGCTGGACGGGCTGGGTGGCGACGAGCTGTTTGTCAGTACCCCGGCCAATATGGCGGATGCGCTGCGGCAAGGCGATCTTGCTCTCTTGCTCCGGCGATTCCGTCACGCCCGGGCCTCGAAGGGCCTGTCGGCCTGGCAGCTTGTGCCCCGGCTGCTGATCTGGCCGCTGATGCCGGAGGAAGTAAAGGTAATGGTAAGGAGGGTGCGAAATAAGATTTCTCCTCCCGCCTTCTCCCACATTGGCCCGTGGATGGATCCGGCTTTCGTGTCGCGCTATCGGTTGAGAGAACGCTGGCAGGAACGCCTTAAGCCCCCGGATGTGCCCACTAGAAGCGTCGGGCAAAGACACCTTTACGATTACCTCACTAGAGGCTACAACATGGTCTTTGGCCTGGAATGGGCGGACCGGATGACCTCCGCCCTGTCGTTGGAGTATCGTCACCCCTACCTTGACCGGCGGCTTGTGGACTTTTGCCTGGCCATTCCCGAGCACGAGCGGGTGACGGAGGAAACCGGCAAGTTTCTCCTGCGGCGGGCCTTGCGGGGCATATTGCCAGAGGTGATCCGGCAACGGCAGTCCAAGGTAATCTTTGATTGTCTTTATCTGGAGCAGTTGACTCTTCGTCAGGCGGAGACCATTGAGAACCTTTTCCAGGGTCTGCAGTTGGAGGCTGCCGGGGTCCTCGCCAAGGGAGAGGCGCTTCGATTGCTGAGCAGGGTGGGCCAGGGCGACTGGGGATCGGTGGAGCCGGTGCTTTCCATCTTGCAACTGGAGTTGTGGTATAATGCGTTTCTCGACGCAGGCGAGCGCCACCACAGGAGAGCAGACAGATGCGAAATGGTGAGGCAATAAAGGGCGAGATCAGCGCGAGCGAAAAGGAATACTCTCCCCCAAAGTTGACCGAATATGGGAGCGTAGCGGCCCTGACGAGCGGTACCCACACCACTCACACGGACAGTGTTACGTCGGTGATCCACTCTCAAGATCACAAATAGGACTAATAGTCCGATCCGAGAGCGGTCAGGCAGTGTCGGCCCGTGCAGTTGTTGAGATGACCGGTTTGAGAGCGGCGGCGAGCATCCGTAGGGGCACCGCGTGCTGTGCCCAGGCGAGGCTCATAGCATACCTCGGAGTGGAAGCTCACAAGGAGGGATGAGCCCCGCCGTGGGTGCGGCGCCGTTCTTGGCCATGCCACAGATTCATCGGCAAGGCGGCGCTATTCACCCCGAGTTTCACTACAGGATCTATCAGGCCACTGTCTCTACAAATCTCGAGATGAAAGGCTTGGCGCCCGCCACCTTGTGCGACGGCGCGGTGAGGTTTCTGGTCGCGGAGCCCCGCGACGGTCGGGAGGGGGAGGCCCGTTCTCCTTTCTGGTACCACCAATACCTTCGCCGCCGGCCTTTCCCACCTCGATCCCCTGGGCGAGGGCCAGCGCTGCGCAGACCTCAACCGCGCCGGGGTGCGCCTGGCCCGGCGGGCCATCGAGCGATACCAGGCCACCACCCAGGACCCGGGTCCCTTCTTCGTGCTCGGCTCCCTGGGCCCTCCCAGCGACGAGCGGACCTCGGCAGGAGCGCTGGCCGAGCACTACCGCCCCGCGCTGGACGCCCTGGTCGGGGTCGACGCCCTGCTGCTGGAGACCTTCACCTCCCTGCCCCAGGTGCTGGCCC
>JACQDG010000105.1 GCA_016201185.1 Acidobacteriota bacterium
CCAGCGCCGCCGCGCCCCAGTGGGCCAGCTTGACGGTGAGTTGCAGTCTTTTCCGCTCCAGCCACAGCAGCGCCAGGAGGGCCACGACCAGGCTGATCATGGCCGCCCGGGAAAAAGAAAGGATCAGCGCGACGAAACAAACAATTGCGGCCGGCAGCAGGAGCGCCGGCGAAAGGCGGAGACGGCCGCCCAGTTGCAGCACAGCGATCGAAGCCATCATCACCAGCAGAAACACGCAAAACGACCCCAGCGTGCTGGCCTCGTAGAAGACGCCCTGGGCGCGGCGGAAAACGCCCCCCGGAAGCCAGACGAACTGCTCGGCGAAACGGGCCAGCGCGGGAAACTGGAAATAGAAATCCAGGCAGGCGAAGGCCGCCGAGACAGTCCCGGCCCAAAACAGCAGCCGGACGAGCCGCTCCGGCGCCAGCTCCCGCCCAGGGCCGTCAGCCAAGTAAAAGAACAGGTAAACAGAGACGGCAAACAGGCCCACGCGGGCCAAGCTGCCCAGGGCGACTGCAGGCGAAGAATACAGCACCGCCGCCGGAACGCTAAGCAGGAGCGCCAATAGGAAAACGACCAGGCTCGCGGAAAGAAAATTCCGCCGGATGCGCCAGGCCGGCAGGCGGGCCACCCCGGCCCAGAGCCCCAGCGCCGCCGGCAGCAAAGCCGGGTGCGGCCCGGCATCCCCCCACGGCAGAGGAAGCGGCGGAAGCAGAAACGCGGCGGCCAGAAAGGCCAGCACCCATCGCGAAGCCCCGCTCACCATCCACCACGCGAGCGGGATCAGAACCAGGGGCAGCGACAGCCACAGGGCGCCGGTCCTTCTGGGGGAGAGAGCGGCCAGCCCGGCCCACCCTCCTAGCAATAGGGCCCAGACGAGATCATGCCGCAGGGTTGGCCGGCTCTGTTCCATCTCGCTCGCTCGACCACCGCAGGGGCAGGAACGCGGGTCCCCACAGATACCCGACCAGCAGAAGGGCGGCGGCGGTAAATCCGATCACAGCTCCCAGCCCGATCCAGCGCACGGACCCAAAAGGAACGGCCAGGGAGATGAGGGCATTGACTCCCAGGGCCAACGCTGCCGCCAGCACCGAGATGCGCGGCCGGCCCAGGGAAAAGAGAGAGCGGGAAATCAGGTCTAGAACGCTCCACGCCGCCAGGGCCGGAAAGAAGCCCGCCAGAAGCGCGCTCACGGTGGACGTGGAAGCAGCGCCGAACATCCCGCGCTCGAAGAGAAAAGCCACCACCCAGGGACCGATCGCTATCATTACTAAGACAATCGCGGAGGAGGCCAGGGCAATGGCGGCGCCCGCACGGCCGATGGCTCCCAGCGCTTCCCGGCGGTCGCGGCGCAGCCGATAGGGCGCAATTTCGGTCAGCAGCGAAGAGGACAGCGGGATCACCAGCAGCGCCAGGGGCACACCGAGCAGCTTCAGGCAGTAGTCGAAGGCCGCTGTAGCGCCCGGCCCGTGAGTGGAGGCCAGCGCCCGGGTTACCACCGGGTTCAATCCGATCAGCATCGAATAGCAAAGCACAGGCGCCGGTTCGGACAAGAGCTTCCACAGTTTCACCCGCCCTGATGTTGGCGCGCAATGCAGGAACGGCCGCGAAATCGCGAAAGCCCCGGCCAGTTGCAACCACGCGCCGCCCGCATAGCCGGCGGCAAAGCCGAATACCGAGCGCTGTGCGCCGCCCAGCGAGTACACCAGCAGCGCCGTCATCATCGTGCCGAGGTTCACCGCTGCCTGCTGAAAAGCCGGGAAGGCGAACCGCCGCTCGCTGTAAAGAAGCGCCGTGAAAAGGGTGCTGGAGGACATGGCCGGAATGGCGAGCGCGGTGATCCGCAGCAGGTGGGCGGCCAGTTGCGCGGTCGCCGGCGGCAGCCCTGGAGCGAGCAGCCGCACCATCACTTCGGCGAAAAACAAGAAAACAGCAGCGATGAGGAAGGCCACCCGGACCACCGGTCGCCAGATGTCGTCAAACGCCGGTCCCGTGTGTGAAACCCGGCGCGCCGCCAACAGCGGGCCGAAGCCGAAAACCACTGCCGTGGAGAGGACCGACCACCACAAATCGACCGGGGCAAAAGCTACCGCCAGGGCATCGGCTTGCGGGCCGGTGCCGAGTAGATAAGCGATCGTCGCCTGACGAAAGAACCCCAGCACCTGGCTGGTGAGCAGACCGATGCTGACTATCAGGCCGCCTTTGACGACCTTCCACTCAGAGATCGGGGCTGTGGGCGTCTCGATCGCAATGCTCATCGAAGTCCCAGGGTCCGGGAAGCTCGGCGCGCAGAAATGCCTTCATTCTATCGTGGAATAGCTGCCGAGAGAACTGCAGGCTATGGGCCCGGATGGCTGCGGAGTCCCACTCTCCGGCTTCCAGCCGCTCCACCGCGGCCATCAAGGCCTCGGCCGTCTGCGGGCGAAAATGCACGCCCGTGCGCCCCTCAATCACTGTTTCGGTCGCGCCTCCCTCACCGAAGCACACCACTGGACGCCCGCAGGCCTGTGCTTCAACCGGAACCAGGCCGAAATCCTCCCGTCCTGGAAAAATAAGCGCGCGGCAGTATCGGTAGAGGTCCCGAAGAGCCTGATCGCTGACCTCGCCCAGAAATTCGACCGGAGGCCGGGCTCTTTTTCGCAACTTGCGATCGAGCGTCCCCCGGCCCACCACGAGCAGCTTTCGCCGGCCGCCGGAGAAGGCGTCGACGGCAAGGTCGATTCTCTTGTAAGGCTCGAGCGACGAGACGCCCAGATAGTAGCCACCCCCGGCGTTGCCCCCGGAGCCGATGGCGGCCGGGGTGAAAAAAGCCGTGTCCCCTGGCGGATAAATGACGCGCGCCTCCGCGCCGTAAATGCGGCGGATGCGTTCCCGCACATTTTCCGAGTTGGCCAGGAAGAAATGGACTCCGGCCGCGCTGCGCCGGTCAAAGCGGCGCAGGTAGGGCGCAACGGCGGCCAAGGCCACCCGCTTCCACCACCGCCCGCTGCCGAACTGAAAATAATCTTCGCTCGAGTCCCACAAATAGCGCATGGGGGTGTGGATGTAGCTGACATGCACGGCGCTGGGAGGCACGCGAATTCCCTTGGCCACGGCATGGCTGCTCGAAAGGATCAGGTCGTAGCCGTGCAAATCGAGCGAGCGGACAGCGGTCGGGAACAGCGGTAGATAGTAGCGATAGACTGCGGAAGCCCGGGGGAGCTTCTGCAGAAAGGACACCTGTTTCACCCGGGTCTCAATCTGCGGCGCCACGCTGCCGGGCTTCCACACCAGCGTGAACACGTCAGCGCCAGGAAACAGGCGCAACAGCTCGGCCAGCACTTTCTCGCCCCCGCGCATTCCCGTGAGCCAGTCATGAACCAGGGCGACTTTCAAGGCTTTGAGGCGACCCGGAAGGATTTGCGCAGCGACTCAGCTTTCTGTGATTGAAACCCGAACTCGAGCGTCAGGTAGAAGAGGGAGGCGATCACCCCCAAAGCGACAGCGACCAGTAGATTCAGGGGGATATTGGGAGAGGAGGGCCGCTCCGGGACAACTCCGGGATCCAGAATGGCGAGGCGTTCGCCGCGCAACCCGGCCTCGGAGCGCAGCTCGCGCAGGCGCTTTTCCCACTGCTCGCTCGCCGCCGCCGCGGCTTCATACTCTGCTTCCAGAGCTTGGGACTCGGCCGTGCGCTCGGCGAGCATTTTTTGGCGGGCGGCGATCAGGCGATCGATTTCGGCGGTCTGGCGGCGGAGCCGCTCGAGCCGGCTTCGCTCGGCCACGGAGTCCGTGCCGGCGGTAGCAGCGGTTGACTTTTCCCGTGCTTCCAGTTCGGCGATCGAAGCTTCGGAGACGAGCGCCAGCCGCTCGATCTCGGTTCGCTGCTCGCGGAGCTGCTCCAGCTCCGCCTTCCTCTCTTCCAGGGTCGGGGGGCGGCGGCCGGCCTGGCGGCGCGCGGCCTCGGCGGCGTTCAAACGTCGGGATGCTTGCTCGGCCTGCTTCTGGGCTTCCTCCACCAGCTCTTTGACCCCGGCGCGATTGGTCTCGCGGTTCAATTTCACCGTCTCTTCGGCCAAGTACAACGCCAGAGCGTGAGCCACCCGGGGATCGGGAAAGGTGGCCGCGATCTGGAGAATCTTGGTGTCGCGGGGCATGGAGACCTGCAGCACGTCGCGCTTCAGGCTCTCGATCGAGCTGTGCGGCCAGGCGCGCCGCAACTGAAACCGCTCCACAGCCTGCGCGAAGATATGGTCGCTCGCGGCGAAGTGTTCATAGGTTTTCAAGGATTCGAGATAAATAGAGCTGACGGCGGTGGAGGCCCGAGGATCGCTGGCGCCCGGCGGCTCGATCACCAGCGCGACCTTCCCTGTGTAGCGGCGGGGTAGTATCAAGCTGATGGCCAGCGAGAGAAAGAGCGCCACAGCAAGGGTCGCCGCCGGCAGCCGCCAGCGGGCGCGCAAGTGATTGAAGTAGTGGTAGGCATCAAAGGAGTCGGGCATCGGCGGTCCGTCCTCGAGCCGCCGCCGGCGCGCGCAGGCGGTGGAAGAAATCGGCCAGGGTCATCCACAGGATACGAAAGTCCAGGCCGAGCGACCAGTGGCGCAGATAGTGCAGGTCGTGCTCCACGCGCCGGGAGATGGAGGTGTCGCCGCGCCAGCCGTTCACCTGCGCCCAGCCGGTGATGCCCACCTGCAAGCGGTGCCGTGTGGAGTAAAAGGGCAATTGCCGGCGGAACTGCTCGACGAAGTGCGGCCGCTCGGGCCGCGGCCCGACCAGGCTCATTTTGCCCCCCAGCACGTTGAAGAGCTGGGGCAGCTCGTCGAGCCCAGTCCCGCGCAGCAGGCGACCCCAGCCTTCAGGAGGCGGCGGCGCCCAGCGGCGACCGCTGTCGACGAGGCTCGACACGGGTAAGGTGCGGAACTTGTAAAGAAAGAAACAGCGCCCGCCCCGGCCCACCCTTTCCTGGGCCAGCAAGACGGGCCGCCCGGACCGCATCCAGATGAGCAGGGCGATGGCCGCCATCAGCGGCGCCAGCAGCACGAGGCCCAGAATGGCAACCGCCAGGTCGAGCAGGCG
>JACQDG010000131.1:0-1170 GCA_016201185.1 Acidobacteriota bacterium
CAGCTCCGGCGCCAGCGTCAGCAGCCGGATGGTTCCCTCCGCGGCTTCCTGCAGCCGCAAGAATTCATCACGATCGGGCGGTCGAACATGCTCCCGCGGATGGGCGCCACGGGGTCCATCTTCAGCGGCAATGAATGGGCCTTCCACGTGGATGCCGGCGATCGAAACGCCTTCGTCGAGCTGTTTGCGGGCTCGTCCCAGAAGGCGCGCCGCCGCGAGCATGCTTTCCCGCGAGCCGGTGATGACGGTGGGGAAAAAACGGGTGACGCCGGTCGAGCGCAGCGTCCGAATCGAGCGCGCGATGTCCTCCAGCGTGATCTGCGGCGAATTGTAGTCCACGCCGGCAAAGCCGTTCACCTGCAAGTCGATGAACCCCGGCGCTGCCCACAGGCCACGGGCATCGTGCTCCGATTCCTCGACCGCTGCGATCCGGCCCCCGACGCTGTCGATTTTCACGGCTCGCCCGGTGTCAGGCGAAAGGCCCAAAATCATTCGTCCACGCCCTCGGTTTATTCACAACTTTCCAACAAGCGATGCGCGCCAAAACCAATCCCAGACAAGATAACAAAGATGTGGATAAGCAATCGGAGAGGGCAAATTTTTGTTTGACAAGATTTCCAGCCGGGGTTATATATGGCAACGGTTCCGAGAGGCCACCGGGTTTGGGTCCTCAGTTGGCGCAGAGACTGGGCGAGCCGAACATTGATCCTCGGCGGCGCCGGGGGGAGCGAAGCAGCCTCCTCTATGCCAACTGCCGGCTTCCGTTGTTGCACCGAAGGCCGAGCCAGGATCCCGGAAGGGTAAAAGCCCCCTGCCGGGGAAGCCGACGTTCGAGCGGCGGCGGAGCAGGAAGCCCGGCTGGCGGACACTCGCCGGGTATTCAGATCGGCCGCGACCACCGGCTGGGAGCAAGGATCCCTGCGGGGGGAGCGAAAGGCCGCGGAAGGGGCCGGGCCGGCGTTGGGGCGCCCGGGAGGTCACTCGGAACCACCCTCCTTGGCGCGCTTATCTCAAGACATAGATCCGAGATGACACAGGGCAGGGAATCGGCGACCCGGTTCACACCGCCACCGGCCGCGCGGCGTTGACGAAAGTGAGCCAGCCGTGCCGGTCCTCGCTTTCGCCGTTGACGATCGAGAAAAACTCCCGCTGCAGTCGCTCGGTGATGGG
>JACQDG010000131.1:1187-7524 GCA_016201185.1 Acidobacteriota bacterium
GGCGCCCCTTGCCCACCGGGATGCGGTCGACCGAGCGGATCGGGGTGATCTCGACCGCCGTGCCGCAGAAGAAGATTTCATCGGCGATGTAAAGCATCTCGCGCGGGACGACCTGCTCGATCACCTCGATGTCCAGGTCGCGGGCCAGGGCCATGACGCTGTTGCGCGTGATGCCGGGCAGGGCGGAGGTGGCCAGGGGCGGCGTGTAAAGCTGGCCGTCGCGAGCCAGGAAAATGTTTTCTCCGCTGCCCTCGCTTACGAACCCGGCCGCATCCAGCGCGATTCCTTCCTTGTAGCCGTTAGTGACGGCTTCCATCTTGATCAACTGGGAGTTCATGTAGTTGGCCCCGGCCTTCGCCATGGCGGGCAGGGTATTGGGGGCCAGGCGGGTCCAGGAGGAGACACAGGCGTCCACTCCTTCTTCGACGGCTTCCAGGCCCAGGTACTTGCCCCACTGCCAGCAGGCGATGTAGACCTCGATGGGATTCTGCATCGCCAGAATGCCCATGTCGCCGTAGCCGCGGAACACGAGCGGGCGGATGTAGCAGGCGCCCATGCGGTTGGCGCGAACCAGCTCCGTCATGGCCTCCACCAGCTGCTCGCGCGTGTAGCCGATATTCAAGATGCGGTAGATGCGGGCCGAATCGAGCAGCCGGCGGATGTGCTCCGGGGCCCGGAAAATGGCCGGCCCGGCGGGGGTGGCATAGCACCGTATGCCCTCGAAAACACTGGAGCCGTAGTGCAGGGCGTGAGCCAGGACGTGGACCTTCGCGTCTTCCCACTTGATGAAAGAACCGTTGTGCCAGACTTTCTCGGTCGCTTGGATCATGAGCGAAATTATAGCATGCGCCACCACTCTTTCTAGTGTTCAAGCCGCCGCCTCGATCGTGCGGTCCGGCGGCGGAATCTGGTAACCTGTGTTTCCAGAAGCTTCGTCGAACCGATGTAGGCGCGGCCGCGCCGCCAAGAGGTGACTATGCGGAAAACAAGATTTTTTCTGCTTGTTCTCAGCCTGCTGGGGGGCGCTGCTCTCCAGGCCGCGCGGGAGATCAAGCCGGGGTTCAACTTGTTTTCGCGCGAGCAGGATGTCCAGTTGGGGCGCGAAGCGCAGCAGCAGGTGGAGAAGCAGGTTCGTGTAGCCCACGATCAGCCGGAACTGGAAAACTACATCTCGAAGCTCGGCCTGAAGCTTTCCAAGCTGTCCACCGCGCCCGACTTCCCCTACAACTTCCACCTGGTGGCGGATAAGAACGTCAACGCCTTCGCGCTGCCCGGCGGCCCGCTCTACGTCCACACCGCCACCATCGCCGCTGCTGGGAACGAGGCGCAACTGGCCGGCGTGATGGCGCACGAGATTTCCCACGTGGCCTTGCGGCACTCCACCCACCAGGCTTCACGTGCCTATGCCTTCCAGATTCCCCTGGCGCTGGCCGGCATCGCGCTGGGCTCGAGCGGATCCCTGCTGGCCCAAATGGCCGAGCTTGGCATCAGCTTCGGCGTGAACTCGATGTTCTTGAAATACTCGCGCGACGCCGAGCGAGAGGCCGACCTCCTGGGCGCTCAGACAATGGCCAGAGCCGGCTACGATCCTGTGGAGATGGCCCGCTTTTTTGAAAAGCTCGAGCAACAACAACAGAAAAGTGGCGGGCAACCGGTCCAGTTCTTCTCCGATCACCCCAACCCCGGGAATCGTGTGCAGTACGTAGAAGAAGAAGTAAAGAGCCTGCCCCCTCAAAAATACACCCTCGGTATTTCCAACTTCAGCCGCTATCGCGATCTGGCCGCCCGCGTGCCGGTTCCTGAGGCCCGTCGCGGTTACAACCACGACGAATCCGAGGGGGGCCATGCCCATCCGGAGTTTCCTTCGTCCGGGACGAGCGAGTATCGGGGCAACGGCTTCCGGTTCTCTTATCCCGCCAACTGGCAGGTCCTGGGCGAACAGAATGGCATGAGCGTCACCATGGCCCCGCGGAACGGGCTGGTGCGCGGCCCTCGTGGTCAGACCGAGATTGTGATGGGCGCCATCGCGGGCTTCTTCCCGGCCGACTCGGACAACATCACCACCGCCACCAACCAGTTGATCGGCGACCTGCAGACCAAGAATCCCGGCATGAACCCATTGCGCGGCCAGCGGCAGAGCGTCGTTGTGGACGGCAGCAACGGGGAAACCGTCCTGCTGGTCGGGCCCTCGGCCATCGGCAACCAGCGCGAGTTCGACTGGCTGCTGACAGCTACCCGCCCGGACGGCCTCTTTTACCTGGTCCTGGTGGCGCCGGAAGGGGATTACAACAGCCTGCGGCCGACTTTTGTGCAGATGCAACGCTCGGTGCGTTTCCGCTGAGATGCCCAGCCCACGGAAGCCTCCGGTCCGCGCTATTTTCTTTGACTTCGATGGCGTACTGATGGACACCGAGCCCCTGCATCACCGTTGCTGGGCCGAGGTGCTTCAACCTTACGGCATCCGCCTCACCTGGACCCACTATGCCCGCGAGATGATCGGGGTTAGCGCCCAGGAAATGATCGAGTCCCTCTGCCGAAAGGCTGGCCGGCCTTACACAGACAAGTTTTTCACAGCCTGTTATCGGAAGAAGAAGGAGCTGTTCGTCCGCCGCGCCGCGCGGGTTTGCCAACCGCCGGATAAACTCAAGACTTTCCTGCGTAACAATCATGATTGGCCATACCTGGCTGCCATGGTCTGTGAAGACGATGTGCAAAACCGCAAGCCCGCGCCGGACCCATACTTGCTGGCCTTGAAACGGGTCAACAACGCTGCATCAAGGGCCATCAAACCTGCCGAATGCCTGGTGGTAGAAGATTCTGACCCTGGGGCCGAGGCCGGCCTAAAAGCTGGAATGCGGGTTGTTAGGGTTTTAGGGCCTCGAAGGGTATTGAAGGCGCTGGAGGCGGCCCTGCTCGGTATTAAATGACGGATAAGATATATTATGTTAAATATTCTGCGCGGGCCCCTTCCTCCCTGGCCCCGGGGATGCTCTTGTGATTCGCCTTCCCCACAAATGGTCTTGGGCCGCCCTGCGCCGGATCGATCTGCTCTGGCTGACGGTGGTGGTCGCCCTGGCGGCCTTGGCGACTACCCGACATCGTCATAGCCCGTTCGAGCTCCTTGCCGTGGCCGCCATAGCGGCAGTTCAGATCGCCGAGATGCGCTTTGATCTGTTCACTGTCCGCTGGGGGGCCCTGGCCACTATAGTCGTCAAGCTGGGGCTGGCCTGGGTGCTGGTCTGGGTCACGGAAGGAATTCAAAGCAGCTATTACCTGATCTTCCTTCTTCCAGTCGTGACGGCGGCTTCCAACTTGGGAATGCTGGCCACGATCTTGACCGCTGCGGGTGGCTCGGCGGCGTATTGCTCCTTTCTGGCCCTGGTCTGGGACCGGTATGAGCTGACCCCCTCCGGCGCCAGTGAGTTGGCCATCCGGGTCTTGTTCCTCTTCATGACCGGGATTCTGCTGAACCATTTTGTCACCGAGAGCCGGCGCCAGGCGGAGCGCTACCGTGTGCTGGCCGACGATCTGGCGTCGGCCAGCCGCGAACTCGGGCAGGCCCAGGCCCAGGTGCGTCGTTCCGAGCGGCTGGCGGCTCTGGGCCAGCTCTCTGCGGGCCTGGCGCACGAGCTGCGCAACAAGCTGGGGGTGATCCGCGGCTCGGCCGAGGTGGTCTCAAAGAATGTGCCGCCAGAGAACAGCATCGCCCGCGAGATGGCGTCCTTGACGGTGGACGAAGTGGACCGTACAAACGCGCTGGTGAACCGGTTCTTGGAATTCGCGCGTCCTTCCCCGCTCCGCCGCTCTACCCAGGATGTGCACGCAGTGCTCGAACGAGCCCTGGCGCAAGTGCGGCCGCCCCTCGCGCCCGAGCTGGACAACCTTCGCCTGGAGCGCGATTTCGCCCCCGATCTGCCGCCCTTTGCTTTCGACGCGGAAATGATGGAGCGGGTCTTCTTCAATCTTCTGCGAAACGCGGTCGAGGCCATGCCCGGCGGCGGCACGCTGCGCGTCAGCACGCGGCGCGGAAACGGCGTGGCGGAGGCGGAAATCGCCGATACCGGTGAAGGAATCGCGCCGGAGAATTTGGAAAGCATCTTCAACCCTTTTTTCACCACCAAGCCGGACGGTGTAGGATTGGGGCTGGCCATTGTCTCCAAGATTGTGGATGAGCACGGGGGCAAGATCACAGTGACCAGCCGGCCGGGCGAGGGCGCCACCTTCCATATTTCGCTGCCCCTGGAAGTGAAGGCATGAAGACGATGCCGAAACGCCTGCTCGTAGTGGAAGATGAAGCCAGCCTTCTGCGGGTGCTGGAAGTGCAGCTTTCTACGGCGGGCTTCCATATCGAAAAGGCGGTAAGCGCCGAAGAGGCGCTGCCGGTGCTGGATCGGGGCGGCCTGGACGCGGTGCTCACGGACCTGAAGCTTCCCGGCATGGAGGGATTGGAGCTGCTGGCCCGCATCCGCCACGCCGACCCGGCGCTGCCGGTGATCATCATGACCGCCTACGGTACGGTGGAAACCGCCGTCCAGGCCATGAAGGCGGGCGCCAGCGATTACGTGCTGAAGCCCTTCTCGCTCGACGACCTGGTGATGACCATCAACAAGGCGCTGGAGGTTCGGGCGCTGCGGGAAGAAAACCGCCAGTTGAAGGAGGAGCTGAGCCGGCGGTATCAATTCGACAATATCATCGGCCGCAGCTCGAAGATGCAGGAGGTTTTTGCCGCCGTCACCCGCGTCGCGCCCACCCGGGCCACGGTCCTGCTGGCGGGCGAAAGCGGCATCGGCAAGGACCTGATCGCCCACGCCATCCACCACCACTCGCCGCGCCGCGCCCGCCCGTTCGTTAAGATCAACTGCTCGGCCATTCCGGAAAACCTCATGGAAAGTGAGCTGTTCGGCCACGAAAAGGGAGCCTTCACCGGCGCCAGCGCGGCGCGCGCCGGCAAGTTCGAGCAGGCCGACGGCGGCACGGTCTTCCTCGACGAGATCGGCGATGTTCCCTCCCCCGTCCAGGTGAAGCTGCTGCGCGTGCTCCAGGAGCGCGAATTCGAGCGGCTGGGCAGCAATAAGACCATCTCAGTGGACGTTCGGGTGATTGCCGCCACCAACCAGGACTTGCGCGCGGCGCTCGAGCAGGGAGCTTTTCGCGAGGATCTTTACTACCGTCTGAACGTCGTTCCGATCAACATCCCGCCGCTTCGAGAGCGGAAGGAAGATATTCCTTTTCTGGTCGAGCACTTCCTGGCCAAGTACGCCGCCGACACGGACGGCCGGGTCGCATCCGTGTCCCCGGCAGCGCTCGAGAAGCTGGTGGCCTATCACTGGCCAGGCAATGTGCGGGAGCTCGAGAACGTGATCCAGCGCGCCATGGTTATGACCGCCGGAACCCGGCTCGAGCCTGCCGACATCCAGCTTGACGTGGACCGCCGCGCCTCCCCCGCCCCGGACGGCGCACATTTTCTTCCGGCCGGTTACTCCCTCGAGCAATACGAGCAGGAGCTGATCCGGGAAGCCCTGCGGCGAGCCGGCGGCAACAAGAGTCAGGCCGCCCGGCTGCTGGGCTTGACCCGCAACTCCCTGCGGTATCGCCTGAGCCAGATGGGCATCGAGTCGTAAACGGCCTAAAAGCACCACGGTGGTGCTTTTCGGCCAGCGGCTACAGGGCACGCCAATCCCACCTCCCTTGTGAATTCAAGCAATTACCAATTGGCACGAGACTTGCCCTAATGAGGGTGGCGTGACGGAGGCAGATCATGCGACGCACATTGAGCATACCGGTATTACTGATGCTGGCGAGCGGACTGTGTGCGGCACAGCAGGAGGAGCCGGGCCGCGGCGTGGCGCGCGTCAGCTTGATGAACGGCGATATCACCATCGGGCGCGGCGACTCGGGTGACTGGGTCGCGGCCGCCGTTAATGCTCCCCTGGTCGCCGGCGACAAGATTTTCGCCGCCCGCGCTTCCCGTGCCGAAGTGCAGTTCGATCGCGCCGACTTCCTGCGCCTCGGCGAGAACACGGAAGTGCGGATGGCCGATCTGGACAACCAGCGCTACCAGTTGCAGGTTTCCCGCGGGCTGCTCACGTTTCGGCAATGGAAAGGCTCGGAGGCGCAGGTGGAGATCGACACCCCCGGGCTGGCCATCCGCCCGCTGAAGCCTGGAATCTACCGCGTCGAGGTGCTGGAGAACGGAGAGACGCAAATCACGGTGCGCGAGGGCAAAGCAGAGATCGCCTCCCGCCAGCGCACGGAAACAATCGGCGAGGGCCGTACGCTGCTCGCACGTGCCGGTCCCACAGACAACGATGTCGAGGTGCAGGAACTGCAGGCCGCC
>JACQDG010000132.1 GCA_016201185.1 Acidobacteriota bacterium
TCTAACGCCATGGCGGCGCTGAACTGCACCGTGATCGGTGCGCGGGGCGGTGCGCCGCCGGGGCCGGCCACCCGCGCCCAGGCGCGGAAGCTGATTGGCCGGGCCGAGCGGCGATCTAACAGGGACTTCGAGCTCCGCAGCACGGTCCCAGTCCTTTAGCAAAAGCTCATGCTTCCCCGCGTGACCCTCTACACGCGCTCCGGCTGCTGCCTTTGTGAGACGGCTAAGGAGCAACTGGCCCGCGCCCGCCGCCGCGCCCAGTTCGAGCTCGAGGAAATTGACATCGACTCCGACCCCGCTCTGCGGGCGCTCTACGATGAGGAGATCCCGGTTGTCGCCATCAACGGCAGAAAAGCCTTCAAGTACACGGTGGAGGAAAAAGAATTCCTGAAGAAGCTGAGGGCCCGGTCGTGAATCCATCCGCAACCAGCCGCGCCATCGACCTGCTCGCCATAGCCGCTCACCGCGACGACGTGGAGCAGACCTGCGGCGGCACCCTGATTGCCATGGCCGAGAAGGGTTACCGGACCGGCGTGCTGGATTTGACGGCCGGGGAAATGGGGACCCGCGGCGACGCCGCGACCCGCGCCCGCGAAGCCGAAGAGGCCGCCCGCGAAATGCTGCTCACCCACCGCGACAACCTCGGCCTGCCCGACGCCCGGCTGGAATCCACACTCGAGGCCAAGTTGGCTATCGCCGGCAAACTCCGCGAGCTGCGGCCCCGCACCGTCATTCTGCCTTACTGGGAGGGCCGCCACCCGGACCACTACCGCGCGGCCGAGCTCGCCTACGAGGCTTGTTTCCTGGCCGGCCTGAAAAAGCTGGAGCTGGCCGGTGAGCCCCACCGCCCGGCAAAGATCCTCTACTCGGCTCTCTATGCCAATATTCGTCCCGCCTTTGTCGTGGACATCAGCGCCCAGTTCGAGCGCCGCCTCAAGGCGCTGTTCTGCTATCGCTCTCAGTACGAAGACCAGCCGACGGCCGCGGGGCTGTTTCCCGCGCACCAGGAGATCGAGGAGCGCATCCGCGCCGTCGCTCGCTATTACGGCATGCTGATCGGGGCGAAATACGGCGAGCCGTTTATCGTGAAGGAAATGCTGCGGATCGACGACGTGGTGAAGATGCCCGTGGCGAGCCTGTAACTGCTCTAAGATTAGTGGCTCACTTCTTGGGCCGGAATCCCGACCCGATGCAACTCCGCCCGTACCTCGTTCGGATTAAGGCGCGTGGCATCGTACTCGACGATCAACCGGCGGCGGTCTTCGTCAAGCCGGATCCCCAAAAAGCCGTATACGCCGCGGACCTCCGCCAGCCGCGCCAGTTGCCCTTCGGTCAGAGCTGACGGCAAATCAAAGTGAATGAAGACTCGGGTCATACGTTTTCACGGCTGATTCGTGGTGTGCCCTTCCAGCCGCTCGATTTTGCGTAGCACCGCCTCCCGGGGCAGGCGGTCGTAGCCGGGCGATCTATCGTTGGCCTTTTTCAACAGGCCGTCGAAAATGGCCACGGCGCGGTCCAAGTGCCCGGCGCGAGCGGCCGCCTTTCCCGACGGTAGAGGATCACCAGCAGCACCCGCGCGTCGTTGCGGGAGTAATTTCCCTCGCGGGCGACACGGGTAACGTATTGCTCTCCCTTGGTCTTGCTCCCATGCACCCCGCCGATCGCCGCCAGCACCTTGACCGGCAGCGGCAGGCTACCTACCACGTACTCATATACTCCCAGCACCAGATAGACGTCCACGAAATCAGGCTTGATCCTGCGAGCCTGCTCGCAATAATCACGCCCCTTCGCCCCATGGCGCAGAGCGGCGAACCAGGCTTTCTCGGCCATGAACTCGTAATTGCCGCGCAGGGCGTAGTTGGCGCCCAGCGCGTAGAGGGCCAGGTAGTCCTTCCGGTCGCGGGCCAGGGCCTCTTCCGCCACCCGGCGGCCCCGCTCCAGCGTTTCCTCAAAGCGAGCCTTGGCCTGCGGATCCGGGCTCTGGCGTCTTTGCTGCAAGAACTCGTTGTCGCCCCGCAGCGCGCTCGATTCGAGCATTCCCATCCGGTAAAGCTCTTTGTATAGATAGGCGCTGGCTAGGTGGTTATAGGCCAGCGGATCCTCAGGATTCTGCCCGATCAGCCGGCTGTAATCCTGAATCGCCTCATCGTACTCGAGGTTGAAAAAATGATTGTGCCCGCTCTGGCGATAGTCGACAACTGCCGCCCATGCCGGCCACAGCAGCAACAAGATCGCCGCGCGCGCCGGCCCACGCAGCGGTCGGAACCGCATCCCAAGCCACACTCTTCATATTAGACGATATTGGACGAGGCTCAGCGCGTAACGATCACTTCCCGGAGGTTATCTTTCGCCAGGAAAAACTTGACCGCGTGGAAGTTGCCGAAAAGCCGCTCCAGGTTGCGGTTGTTGAAGGCCCGGGGCAAGGGCCGGGAGCAGCGGGGCTGCAGGTGCAGGGTCTGGTGGTCCCGAATTTGATAGCGGTAAATGTGCACCGTTTCCCCCTTGGCATGGGTATGGAAGAAGCTGAGCAGGCAGCCGCCCGGCTTGAGGATGGCTTGCAGGCTTGAAACGGCGGCCCACAGCATCTCTTCGTCGAGAAACTCCAGGGAATCCCACACCAGGATGCCGTCAAAGTGTGCCGGCGGGAAGTTCAGGTTCTCCTTGATGAAACGAGCTGTGGGGCCCGCCGCTTTACCGGGCTCCCGGGGCGCCACGCCTACCCGGTCCAGGCCCACCAGCAGGTCCCCGGTGTAAAGCTTGTGACCCCGCAGTGTGACGAAATTCACGTTGGCTTGCGACACACCCCCGAGATCGAGGATGTGCAGGCGTGTTTCCCCGCGCAGGTTTTCGAAGAACTGGCGGAGTCCGTTGCTCTGGCGGTCCATTTCCACCGGCCCTGCCGATCGAGCCGCCCGCTCGATCCGCGCGTAATCGGCAGCCAGCCCCGGACCCCCATTCGTCGGCGCCATGCCGGGGGGTCGAAATATCTTCAGGATTCTTGTTCCGAGCAAGACAACTTTCCACTTTCGGCCGAGAAAGCGCTCAAATCATGAGCCTATCCCTTGCCGGACTCCGCCATTTGGAAGGTGTGTTGCGGCCCGGGTTTGGTGACCGACGAGATCGGCTTGGCCGCCTCCTGCTTCTGGCCGGGTTTCATAATGTCGATGCTACCCTTGAAATAAGCCCCGTCCTCGATGATGATCCGAGCCGTGCTCAGGTCGCCCAGGATCGAACCGGTCTTGCGAATCTCGATCTTCTCGCTGGCGGCCACGTTGCCGTTCAAGCTGCCGTAGACAACAATCTCCCGCGCCGTTACATTAGCTTCCACCTTGCCGTTGGGGCCCACCGTGAGACTGTAGTCGCGCAGGTCGATGGCGCCTCGCACCTCTCCGTCTACATATAAGTCCTCTGAGGCGGCAATCTCGCCCTTCACAAGGACGGACTTGCCGATGTGAGCCTGGCCCGGCCGGACTTGCGGGCGGTCCGGCTCACTTGGTTTCACCATGAGCGTGGTTGCCACGGGTTTTGCCTCCTGCGGAAGATTCACCGGCGGCGGCGCCTGGGGTTCCGGCGGCGCTGGCGGCGGCGTGATATCCTTTTTTCCCCACATGCTTCGCACCCCACCTGGCTAAAGTACCCATAGTATCGCCTTTGCTCGCAAAAAAAAACAGGAAACTGCAGGAGGGCTGCTAAATCTGCCGTGGGTTATATGACTATCTCCTGACCTCCTTTCCCACTCAGCACGGCCCCATCATGCCGGCGGCGAGACCACCACCTCTTCGTAGGTGTGCCGGCGCGTGATGCCGCCGCTATGAAGGAACACCTCGAGCGCTTGCTCGTAGCGCCCCCGGCCGATCTCCGGCTCGCCGTCCCAACAACCCAGCGCCTGGTAACTCATAATGGCGTCGGCCAGGGCTTTTGGGTCGGCGGCTGGGAAGAAGCGGGCTTCTGCTGCGGCTACTTCCTCGGCTGGCGCCTGGGTCACCCACAGCCGAGCTTTCCGAAAGGCCCGCATGAAAGCCTGGGCCGCACGGGTTTCGAGGAACGCCCGGGACGCCATCAGGCTGCTGAAGGCCACCGGCGGTATCACCTCCCCCACCGCCGCCGCTACATGGCCGATCCCCTCCGCTTCGAGCTGCTGCGGGGCCGGGCCCTGCAGGTGCACGTAGTCCCCGCGGCCGGTGCGAAAGGTCGCATCCATCTCCTCGGGGCCTCCAGCGTTGATTACCACGATCCGGCTCCAATCGACGTCCATCCGATGCGCCGCGTACTGCAGCATAGCCAGCGGCTGGCCGCCGTGATCAGCCAGGAGCGACGCGCCCTCGAGCAGCTTCCACTGAAAGGACGGCTCCGCCCGCCGCCCGGTGAGGAAAAAACCGTCCCGCTGGTTGATCTGGGCAAAGTGCACGGGCAGGTCCTTCTCGCCTTTTTCCATCGGTCCCCAGCTCGAGGAAACCGCCGCCTGCGCTATGTCCGTCTCACCGTTGCGAATCAGGTCGCGGGCCCGCCGCCCCTTGGGCAGAACCGCATAAGTCGCGTCCCAGCCTTCCGTGCGGAGAAAGCCGCCGGCGAGGGTCGCAAGCAGCGGGCTGTAAAAGGCGGAGTGACGCGAAGCCAGGATCCGGATCGGTTGCTCGCCCATCTTGCTGCCCCCTTTGGAATCCGCTATGTTAACGCAGGATGAAACGCCGATCTTTTCTCGAATCTGCTTTGCTTGGCTCCAGCGCCGCCCTGGCCCGCGCCCCGCTCGCTCAGGCCGCGCTGCCGAAGATGAAAATCACCCGTATCCGCTATCACCTTCCGCCCAATCCCAACCCCAACTTCAACCAGAGCACGAACATCGTGACGGTGGAGACCGACCAGGGCATCACCGGGATCGGGGAAGGGGGCACCAAGGACACAATCGAGCAATGCGCCGCCATGCTTATTGGCGAGGACCCCTCGCGCATCGACCACCTCTGGCAGCTCATGTACCGCGGCTACTTTTATCCGGCCGGGCGCGAAAAGCTCCACGCCCTGGGCGCGCTGGACATGGCGTTGTGGGACCTCAAGGGCAAGGCCCTGGGTGTGCCGGTCTACGAACTGCTCGGCGGCCTGGCGCGTGATCACATCGAGTGTTACTCGACGGGCTTCCCCTCCAAGGGCGCCCTGAAGGAAACAGCCCGCGCCTGCATCGAGGCCGGCTTCCGCGCCTACCGCACCGCCGTGGCCGATCCCGGTGGCAACGCCCCGTTTGTCCCCCGCCTGATGATCCAGAAAACCTACCAGCAGTGCCTGGAAATCCGCGAAGGCGTGGGCCAGGACGGCGATTGGGCCATCGACTACCACACCCGCCTGGATCTCGCCGACGCGGTCCGCCTGAGCAAGCTGATCGAGGACCTGGAGCCGTACTTTGCCGAAGATCTTCTGCGCTCGGAAAATACCGCCGCCTACCGGACCCTACGACCCCAGGTGAAGGCGCCGATCGCCGTGGGCGAGCAATTCGGCGACCGCTGGGACATCAACGAACTGGTGGAGAATCAGCTCATCGATTACGCCCGCGTGACGATTCCCAACGTGGGCGGGATCACCGAGTTCATGAAGATCGCCGCCCTGTGCGAGACCCATTACGTCGGCCTGATTCCGCACTTCACGGGCCCGGCGAGCGAGGCCGCCCTGGTTCACGCCTGTGCGGTGTTCTCCGGGCCCGTGCTGATGGAGATGACCGGGGCCGGCCCGCGCCAAACTCCCCATCTGCCACAGAGCTACGACTTCCGCAACGGCAAGCTGTGGCCGAACACCCGCCCCGGCCTGGGGGTAGAGTTCGACCCGAGGGCCGCCAAATTGATCGCTGAGATTACCGAGCGCGCCCGGCCCATCCCGCTGTTCCACCGTCCGGACGGTTCGCTGACGAACTGGTAACGGGCTTTGAGAAGGAACCTTTCCGCCCGCCTTGCGTATGTAGAGAAAGGGAGGCGACCACGGTGGTCAAGTTTCTGTTGTGGCTTATCCTGCTGGTGCTGTGCTGGCCGCTGGCCCTGCTGGCGCTGTTCTTATACCCGCTGGTGTGGCTTCTCCTGCTGCCGTTCCGGATCCTGGGCATTGCCGTCGAAGGGGTGCTCGGGCTGATTTGGGCCTTGGTCACGTTGCCGGCCCGGATCCTGCGCGGCCCCAGCCGCGCCTGACGCCAAAGAAGCTTCCGCCTTCACGGCAGGCCGAATGCGATGACGTAAGAAGCTGCCGCCACCGCCACATACTGCCGGCCGTCCACCATGTAGGTCATGGGCGAGGCCTTCCACAGCACGCTGGTGTGGAAATGCCATAGCGGCCTGCCCGTCTTCGCCTCTACCGCGGCGAAGGCTCCGCTGTCGTCGCAAAAGAAGACCAGCCCCCCGGCGGTGGACAAAACGCCTCCCCAGGTATTGGCAGGACCCTCCTGGGGAAGCTCCCAAGCGATCTTCCCCGTTTCCAACTCGACGGCCCGCAGATATTTCTTGCCGGGTTCGTCAGGGTCGTCACGCGTAGCGCCGCCGTAAAACGATTTCCCCGGCTCCCACCAGGCCGAGGACTTGAAATAGTAATTGCACTTTTCGAGCGCCATCACGTAGAACAAGCCAGTGGCCGGATTGTAAGCCGTCGACATCCAATTCGTCGCCCCCTCCACGGCCGGACACACTTTCACCCCCTTCTCGGTGGGGGCCGTCCCGGGCAGGACTTGCGGGCGGCCGTCGGGGCCGATGCCGCTGGCCCAGGTCAGCTTCTGGACGAAGGGCCTGGCCAGCAGCAGCTTGCCGTTCGTCCGGTCGAGCACGTAGAAGAAGCCGTTGCGATTGGCTTGCACCAGCAGCTTGCGGGGGCGCCCGCGGAACTCGGCGTCGATCAGCATGGGCGTCTGCTGGGAGTCCCAGTCGTGGAGGTCGTGCGGAGTAAACTGGTAATACCAACGAAGCCGGCCTGTCTCCGGATCGAGCGCCAGTACCGAGTCGGAGTACAGGTTGTCCCCCTGGCGCTCGTCGCCGTTGTAGTCCGGGCAGGGGTTCCCCACCGGCCAGTAGAGCAGGTTCGTTTCGGGGTCGTAGGTGCCGGTCAGCCAGGTGGTGCCGCAGCCGTAGGGAAGGGCCTTGCCGATCCAGGTCTTGGCCAGCGGCTCGTCCGGCGCAGGAATCGACCAGAAGCGCCAGACTCGCTCTCCCGTGGAAGCCTTGTAAGCGGCGACGAAGCCCCGCGCCCCCTCATCGCCTCCTGAAACACCGGAAATCACCAGGTCCTTCACCACCAGCGGAGCCGAGGTAGCGCCGTAATGCTTGTGGTAATCGGCCATCTCCACGTCCCACAACAGCGCGCCGGTGACCCGGTGCAGCGCCAAAAGATGAGAATTGTCGCTGACAATGAAAACCCGGTCGCCCAGAATCGCCACGCCGCGGTTGATGCCGCCCCCCGCGTCGCCTATCACCCCCTTTGTGCGCGGTCGCCCGAAATGCCAGATCTGCCGGCCGGTGCGAGCGTCGAGCGCGAAGGCCTCATTCACCGAGGTCACGTACATCACTCCGTCCACCACCACGGGCGTGACTTCCAGCTTCGTCGTGTTATGGATCGGAAAGATCCACTGGGGGGCGAGCTGCGCCACGTTTTGCGTGTTGATTTCATCGAGCGGGCTGTGCCGGTTGCCGCTCAGGTGGCCGTGGTAGGTGGGCCATTCGCCAAGTTCGGGGTGGCTCACGCGGGCAAAATCAACACCGCCGGGGGCCGCGCCGGGAGCGGGACCGGAAGTAGCCGGCGTCCCTGCTGGCGGGCCAGAGAGCCTGCTCAGGTACGCTAGAAGGTCTCGCATTGCCCCGGCGTCTGCCTCTACTGGTTTCATCAAAGAGCGTTCTTCCCGCGCCAGCTCGGTGATGTCCTCCCGCCGGAACAGATGGAACCGTCCCTCCAGGTCCTGGAGCTGGAGGTCGTAGTTGCTCTCGTTCTTCGCGAGACCGCGGATCGTCCGTCCGTCGCGCAAGCGCAGGGAGACTACCTGGTAACCCGGCCCTGGGCGCCGGTTCGGAGCCCGTAGCGCCTTCTGAATCTCTCCCAGCGTGCGCTCGGCGCCCAGGTTGGAAAGATCCGGCCCCACGAGCCCGCCACGCCCCCGAACCATGTGGCAGGAAGCACAATTCCCTGTGCCAAAGAAAAACCTCTCGCCGGCGGCCTGATCACCCGGAGCCGGATTCTTCGCCGCTGGAGCGCCGAGAGCGCGCAAGTAAGCCACCAGTTGCGCCATAGGCTGCTCAGGCAGCGGGAAGCCCGGCATGCCTTCGTCCGGGAATCCTTTGCGGATCAGCTCCCGCAGGTCTTCGTCCGGCCGCCTGGCGATCTTGGCCGGCGAGGCGATGGCGGGCCCGCGCTCTCCGCCCGCTCCGTCGGCGCCGTGGCAGCCGGCGCAAAACCCCTCAAACTGCTTCCGCCCGGCTTCGATCGCTGCTCGATTCTCTGACGGGCGATTCTGCCCCGGAATGCAAGGCACAATCAGAATCACAACTGCCGGTAAGCAATGCAGAAAGCGTCTCATTTTCCAAATATCAAAGTGCCGAAATGTTCCGGGACATGGTTGGGGTCGCGGTTGACCACGCAGGTCGGCTGCCAGCAAAGAAAATGCCGCTGCGAATCCGGCCCCTGGCCCTCGATGCGATACAGGTTGACGCGCCAGCGCGTTCCGGGTTTGACCGCGGCCGCGCTCACTGACCCTAAAGGAATCCGGGCCGCGGCGTACCAGGTGCGGCTCTTCTTGTCGATCCGGGCCGCTGTTTGCCAGCCGGACCGCCAGCTCTGGTCGTAATTCTGCTTGTCGAGATCGATGGCCAGGTCGATCCAGTCCCCCGTGGGGGCCACTTCAAACTCCTGGTAATGGCGGATGTTGGTCCAGTCGTCGCCGAGGAAGGCTTCTACCACGTCCCGGTCCCAGAGCTTGTTGCGCGGCCCGCCGCCCATGGCCGGAAGCCAGAGATTCAGCGTCTCGTAGGGACAAATGAAGAGCAGGTAGAGATCCGCGTCTGTCCAGAAGGCCCGGACCTCGGTTTTCAGGTTCTGGTAATCGCGGGTTACGGTGCAGTCTTTCACGATCCAGGACGAGGCCGTGCCTTTCCAGGTTGCGGAATGAGGGTCAACATGGAGCGCGGGCGCAGAATTTCTATGAGGAATGGAAAAACTGGCCGTTGGCGAAGCGACCTGGCAGGTCTCCTCCGCGGCGAAGCCGGGCAGCGCGGTGAGGACACAGTAAAGGCACGGCAACAAGAGAGCGCTTTTCATAGGCTATAGGAACCGTCGTAGCTATTGACGAATCTTTGCCGCATTCCGGAGATGGGGGGCCAGCTCGAAAGCCTTGTCCATCTCGCGGCGGGACTCTTCCGCCCTCCCCGCCTCCTGCAGCGCCAATCCCAAATTGTAATGCGCTTCGGCGTAATCCGGCTTCAAGGCCACGGCTTTTTCCAGGGCGGCCTGGGCGCCCGTCACGTCTTTTGCCTGCAGCAGAACCAGTCCCAGGTTGTTGCAGGACTCCGCCGAGGCGGGACGGCGCTTCACGGCCTCCCGGAACACATTGGCGGCCCCGGTCAGATCGTTCTTCTGGCTCAGCGCCAGGCCCAGCGCCAGGCGGGCCTCCAGCGATTCGGGGTTCAGACTGATGGCTTCCAAAAGCTCCCGGGCCGCTTCCTCCACGCGGCCGGCCTGGGCCAATGCCAGCCCGAAATTGTAGTGCGCCTCAGCCAGGTCCGGGTCGAGCATCACGGCCTGCTCGAATTCCCCGAGCGCCTTGGCGGATTTGTTCCGGCGGGCGTAAAAGAGGCCCAAGCTGGAATGGACCTGGGCATAGTCGGGCTTGAACTCCAGCGCCTTGTTGTAAGCGGCCAGCGCTTTGTCCGGCTCTCCTTTTCTTTCCCACGCCACCCCCAGGTAGTAATGGCTGGTGGGCAGCTCCGGGCTCTCCTTCGCAGCCTGTTCAAAAGCTTCCAGCGCCTGGTCCCATTTCTCGATTTTCAGGAACTCGACACCTTGCACAATGAGGTTCTTGGCTTGCGCCAGATGCAGGCGGAAATCGTGCAGCGCCTTGACTTCCTGTAGCTCCTTGGCCGCGTCGCTCGAGCGGCCCTGCGCCCGCAAGGCGATGCCGAGATTGTAGCGGGCCTTCTCGAAGTCGGGCTTCAGCTCCACAGCGCGGCGGAAGGCCGCGATGGCTCCTTCGGAATCGTTTGCTTCTTTGAGAGCCATAGCCAGGTTGTACTGGGCTTCCGGATCTCCAGGGTTCAGGCGCACGCTCTCGCGAAATTCCCGCAAGGCGCCTTGCTGGTCTCCCAGGCGCCGCAGGGTCACGCCCAGGCGCGAATGGGCCGGCCCCATTTGGGGACTTAGCTGGATGGCCCGCCGGAACTCAGCCGCCGCTTCTTCCAAACTGCCTGCCTGACCGAGCGCCAGGCCCAGGTTGTAATGCGCCTCGGCGAAGGATGGCTTGAGCTTCAAACAGCGGCGAAATTCTTCGGCCGCGCCGGAGGGGTTGTTGTCCTACAAGTAGGCCAGGCCCAGGGTGAGCCGCGCCTCGGCGTGAGACGGACGCAACCTGAGCACGGCTTTCAATTCGGCAATGGCTTCCCGCAGTTCCTTGCGCTCAAGCAGGGTCACAGCCAGGAAGTACCGGGCGCCGGCGTTCTTGGGGTCCTGTTCCACCGCCGAGCGAAACTCGGCCAGCGCGCCGGTCTTGTTGCCGAGGGCGTAATAAGCGGCGCCCAGGCCGTAGTGGGCCGCAGACCATTGAGGCTTCAGACGCAGCGCCGCTTGGAATTCCCCGGCTGCAGCCGCGGGGTCTCCCTTGTATCTCAGGGCCAAGGCGAGGTTGTAGTGAGTGTCGGGGTCGGCGGGCTCCAGGCGAAGGGCTTCCCGATATTTTTCAATGGCCTGGTTCCACTGCTTCTTTTGGGAAAGCTCCAGGGCCTGGCGGCGCAGTGTTTCCACCTGGTTCTGCGCGGTCGCCGCCAGGCATACGTAGAAGGCCAGGACCCGCCAGATGCGCATTAGGGCCGGCGCCCGCGGCGCCGCCTCAACTAGAAAAGGAACTTCAACGCCACCTGCCCGATGCGTGGATCGCGCGCGCCGCCCACAAAGCCGAAACGATCGTTCCTGAAGTTCCCTTCAGGGTTGTAGAACTGCGCGTGATTGGCAACGTTGAAGAACTCGGCGCGGAACTCGAGCGACATGCCTTCGCGCAGGGTCGTGGTCTTGTGAAGGGCGAAATCCCAGTTGTTGAATCCCGGGCCGTGGAAGAAGCGACGATTGGAGTTGCCGAATCCACCCAGCGGCCCCGACTGAAACGCATCCCGGGAGAAGTACATGTTCGGCGTGCCGTCGGGCGCCGCGCGGCGCGGGTCCTGCGTCACCAGCGGCCCCACGAAATTCGGCACGTCCGTGCTGCCGCTGCCCGTCAGCGAGAAGTCTCCGCTCTGCCGGATGAAAACGGGGAATCCGGTTGCGAACCGCGTGATTCCGATCAGGTTCCAGCCTCGCGTCAGGCGCTTGGGGAGCGTGCCGAAGGCCCGGTCGAACGGGACGGCCCAGTTGTAACTGACGACGAAGTTGTGCGTCAGATCGTAGTTGGAAAGCGACCGGCTCAGGCGGTGGTTGGAGAAATTGATCCAGTCATTGAAGCCGGAGGAATCGTCCATCGCTTTGGAGAAGGTGTAGGCGGCCAGGAAAGTGATATCGGCGGCCTTGCGCTCGGCGGTGATCTGAAGCGAGTGATAGGCGGAGTTGGCAATGGTCGCGGTATAGCCGTTGCTTCCA
>JACQDG010000146.1 GCA_016201185.1 Acidobacteriota bacterium
GAGGGCGACGACCGGGGCGCGGCGCCCTTCGAATTCACGGACGAGGAGGAACATGCAATCGCCGAGGCTCTGCAACGCTTAGAAGGCTTTGTCGCGTTAAGCGAAGAGGCCGCCGAGGAGATTCGGTCGGCGTGCACCGCGGACGCGCTCATAGAATACGCCGGCAGCAACGTTGAGCTATTCCGGAGCACCGGGAAACAAGACTCGCTGGAGCGAGCCGTGGGTGCGGTCGCAAAGGCGTATTCGATCTACCCGGTTCCAATCTTCATCTATCACATGGCCGTACTGGCTGAGGCACTCGGGAACCGTGCTAGCGCGTCCCGCCTCTTTAGAAAGTTCTTGGACGACCAGACGGTTTTCCAACCAAGTGCGGTCGCAAAGGCGGTACTAAAGGTCCGAGACGTCCCTGGGGCAGTCAGCTACGCTGCGCTCCAAAACATCGCTCACTGCTTTGGTGAGGGCGACTACGACGGAATGGCCCACGCCGCAAAGCAAGCCGTGCATCTTAGTCCTGACAGCGCGGAAGCACATTACCAACTTGGGAATGCCTACGGGTTATTGAATCGCTATGAGGATGCCGAACAGGAGTTGATGAGGGCAGCAAGCCTCAATCCGAGCGATGACCGGCCTTTTTATGCCCTTGGCCTGTTGCACTTAACTGTAGGGCACCTCGATAACGCGATTCAAGGTTTTAAGGAGGCTACTCGCCTCAATCCTCAATCTGACAGGGCGTACTTTTATCTGGGAGAAGCGTACGAAGCTATAGAAGTTAATAGTATCCATGAGCCTTCGGGAGAGGGTGACCCGTGCGACAACGTGCGTGTCCCAAAGAAATTCTCGGAGATGGTCGGGCTTTTTTCTCGGTCGCTAAATCGTTATTCTCTTGCAAGAAAGGCCTACGAAGAGGCAATAAGAATCAACCCGAACTATGCTCAGGCACACTACAAGTTAGGCCGGATAAAAGCACACGAATTCTCACAACTGGGCTTCGGACTTGAAGAGGCAATTGACTGCTATAAGAAGGCAGTCGAGCTCGATCCCAGTTCAGCCGAAGCTCAGGCTGATTTGGAACACCTCCTATGGGTGGACCAACATCGTCAAAGATAACCGACCGACCGGAGGAGGACCAGGCGTGGTCCCACCGTCAGCAGGTGCGGTAGTCCTGGTGCGGTTCCCCTTCTCGGACCTATCGCAGACAAAGTTGCGCCCGGCCGTGGTTCCTGCCGACGCTGGCCGAGGGGGCTGGACCTTGTGCCAAGTGACCAGCAAGTCTTACGGTGACGCGCAGGCAATACGGCTCGAAGACGCCAGCTTCGCCACGGGTTCGTTGCGCGTCACGAGCTATGCGCGTCCTGGCAAGCTTTTCACTGCCAGCCGGGACTTGATTGTGGCCCAGGTTGGCAAGCTGAAGCCGGAGCCATTCCGGCGGATCATCGATTCGGTGGTAATCCTTCTGCGTGCCGGTGGTTCGCCATGAGGCGCATCCCATACGCGCTGAAATTGATTTTCTGAAAGTGCCCGCGGAGGATCAGTCAAACTCCCTCACAGGCGTGGCCTGCTCAGGACCCACGCGACCGGCCACGATATCGGCGCGGAAATAATTCTCTCCGCGCACCGGCGCGCCCGCCAGGCGGCGGAGCATGGCGATCTGCCCAATATGCGTCAGCGCGTCGGCGATCGGGCCCTGGAAGAGCTCCTCGGCCGGGAACCCGAGCGGAAGGTCGGAACCCAGGTAAGCGTCAAACCCCTCCAGCGCGGAAAAGAAACGCTGCACATCCTTCTCCCAGGCAAGCGGCGCGGAATCGTGCCATTCGTGCTGGCCCTTCACCAGCGACAGCGCCCAGTCGAGCAGGTCGGCCACGTGGGCCAGGATCTGCCCCGGAGTCCGGGTCTTCTCCGCCACGCGAAACCCCGCAAACCCGTCGGGCGCGCCGCGGAGCGTCTTGCCGCCACGGTAGGCGAGCGTGGCCACAGTGTGTCGCAGCAGTTGGCGCTTAGGATCGGAGCTCACCGTCTCCGCTTTCATGTCCATCGCTCTTACATCGCCCCCTCGTCCGCTGAGGGGCCGTAAATCGCCGGCACCGGGACGTTGTTCAACCGCAGGTACACGCCAAGCTGGGCTCGGTGCCCGAGGCAGGTTGAAGATCGTCTTTCCGCCCGCCAGAAGCGACCAGGGTTTCAGCAGGCGCTCGTCGCTCGCCCCGGCAAGCGCCGCCCGCGCCCCGCTGACGTTCTTGTCGAATAGCTCCAGCACTTCCTGGCACAAATGGAGCGTCGGCGATTGATAGGGCGGAGCCCCCGGCGGAGCGATGTCCATGGAATCCTGCGCGATAGTGGGAATGATCCAACCAGGCATCTCGGCGATATGCGTCGCCAGTTGCCGCACCGTCATGGACTTTTGGTGGGGCTTCCAATCAAATTTGTCCTCCGGGATCCGCTCCAGAGTCTTCCGGGTGTTGGCCATCTCGTGATCGAACTCGGGCAGCAGTGCTTCACTCAGTGCCATGTTCTCCTCCAGGCATCCGATTCTACCCTATCGCGATGCTGGTATCATCATCTCACCCCATGCCAACAACGTCGCACGCCGCGCTGGGCCTGCGGGCACATTCCGGATGGGCGGCGCTCGTGGCCGTCGCCGGGTCGCCGGACTCGCCGGTGGTGATCGACAAGCGACGGATCGAACTGGCCGATCCCCGCATTCCGGGATCCCTCCAGCCATACCATGCCGCCGAGGGGTTGCCTCTGAAGGATGCTGAGAAGCTCGTGAACCGCGCCATCGACGACGCCCGGCGCCTGGCCCGGCAAGCCTGCCGTGCGGTCCTCGACGATCTGCGAGAAAAGGGCCACGAGGTCATCGGCTGCGGCATCCTCCTCGCTTCGGGCCGGCCCCTGCCGGCGCTCGCCGCGACGCTGGCGTCGCACGCGCTGATCCACACCGCCGAAGGCGAGCTTTTCCGCGACGCGCTGGTCCACGCCAGCAAGCACCACGACTTGCCCGTAACCCGGGTAAAAGAGCGTGAGCTTTATGACGGCGCAGCGGCCGGGCTGGGCGTCCCCGCCGCTGAGCTGCTCCGCCGCGTCACCGAGTTGGGACGGCCCCTCGGCCCTCCGTGGCGTCAGGACGAGAAGCTCGCCACGCTCGTCGCTTGGCTGGCCCTCGCCGCCGCTTGACGCTCTCCCATAAATATGGGAGCCTAGAAACATGAAGACCACGCTCGAGATTCCGGATCCGACTTTCCGGCGCGCGAAAGCTATGGCGGCGGAGCAAGGCATCCCGCTGCGTCAATTCGTTACCGAAGCGGTCAATGAGAAGTTGCGCAGGAAGCTGACGGGCTCCGCCAAGCCGTGGGTCAAACTGGCGGGACAGCTGGGGCACCTTAGAAAGGAAACGGCGCGGGTCACCGAGTTGATTGAGCGGGAGTTCGAAAGGATCGAGCCGGAGGAATGGGTTTGATCCTCGACACGAACGCCCTTTCGGCCTTTGCTGAAGGCCACTCGGCGGCGGTGACGCAAATCCGCGGCGCAAATCAAGTTGCCATTCCGGCCATCGTCTTAGGCGAATATCGATTTGGGATCGCCTGGTCGCGTCATCGAAGCGAGTACGAGCGCTGGTTGATGCAGATTCTTTCCGTCTCCACCGTGCTTGATGTTAATGAGGAGACGGCGATCCAGTACGCCGACATTCGCGTCGAGCTGAAAAAGGCCGGCACCCCGATTCCTTCCAACGACGTTTGGATCGCGGCGCTGTGCCGCCAGCACGCCCTCCCCATTTTGACTCGGGATCAACACTTCAACCTGATTAAAGGGCTCCAGCGCCTCGCCTGGTGAAACCTGTGTCCAGGATTGTATAGAAAACCCTTACGCCCCCACCTCCGACGCCGCCGAGCGCTCCAGCGTTATCGGCAGGCGGATGGTGAACGTATTGCCTACGTCACCGGCGCTCTCCAGCCGGATCGTGCCCTTGTGCTCGTTGATCACGCTGTGGGCCACGGCCAACCCCAGCCCCGCCGCCACCCGGCCGCCCTTGGCGGCGAAGCCGAATTCGAAAATCTTGGCGTGATGCTCCGGCGGAATCGCGCACCCGGTGTCGCGGATCGAGATCACCACTTCCTGGTCTTCCCGCCGCGTCTCGATGAAGATCCGCCCCTTGCCCTGGATGCCCTGGCAGGCGTTGGTCAGCAGGTTCATGAAGGCTTCGTTCAGCATCGCCGGGAAGCAGGGGATGGGCGGCACTTCTCCAAGGCTCATCACCACTTCGACGCGCTGGCGGGCCGTGGGATCGAGCAGTTGCGCGGTCGTCGAGAGGCTCTCGTTCACGCTGGCCATCTTAAATGCCGATTCATCCAGGCGGGCGAAGGACCGCAGCGACCGCACCACGCTGATGATGCGCGCGCAGGCGGCGGCGCTTTCCTGCGTGATGCGGACGGCCTGCTCGAGCAGGTTGGCCTCCTTCTCCGTCCGGTTCTCACCCGTGGCTAGCCGGGCGGCCATCACCATTAGCACTTCCAGGTTGGCCTTCAGCGCGCCCAGCGGATTGTTGATCTCGTGCGCCACGCCCGCCACCAGGCGGCTCAGGGATGCCGTCTTCTCCGCCTGCCACAGCTTCAGCTCGACCCGCCGCAGGGCGGCCGTCCGCTCCTCGACTTTCTGCTCCAGCTCTTCGTTGTAGCGTTTCAGCTCCTCGAAGAACTTGGCGTTCTCCACCGAAAGCCCCACCTGCGAGGCCACCGCGCACAGCAGCTCCAGGTCGTCATGGGTGAAGGCGCCGATGGAGCGGTTGTTCTCCAGGTACAGGATGCCCAGGTTGCCGCCCTTGCCCACCAACGGGGCGCAGGCAATGGAGCGCAGCCCGCGCAGCACCACGCTCTGCCCGTGGGCGAAGCGCGGGTCTTCCGCCGCGTCCGCCGTAATAATGCCCTTGCGCTCGCTGAGGATCCGGTTTGACACGGTGGAGGAGATCGACACCGGCACCGTAGAGCTGGCCGTGCCGCCCCGCTCGCACACCATGGTCGGTCGCAGCGTGTTATCCCCGTCCAGCAGGAAGATGGCGCCCCGCTCGGCCTGGGTGGTCTCGAGCAAAATCTGAATCGCCTGGCACGAGACATCGTCGAGCGAATAAACCGTGGAAAGAGCGCGGCTCAGGTCGCACAACAGCGCCAGCGTCCGCCTCTCCTTCTGCATCTGGCGCATAATAGCGGTGTCTTCCTTGGGTTGCGCGGGCGCCCGCGCCACTATGGTCAGATTCGCCACCACATTCTCGTAATCCTCTTCGACTGTGACCGACTCCACCGCGGGAGCGGCCGCCGCGACGGCTCCCTCGTGGTAGATCAGGATGTAGTTGCCAATCCGGATTTCGTCCTTGTCCTTCAGCGCCGCCTGCTCGATCTTCTGGCCGTTGATGAATATGCCGTTGTGGCTGCCCAGGTCGCTGATGACGTAGCTCTCCCCGTCCTTCATGATCCGGCCGTGGCGGCGGGAGATCAGCGAGCCTTCCAGCACAATGTCGTTATCCGCCGAGCGGCCCAGGTTGTAGTTGCCCGCGCCCAGCGGCAGCTCCATCACCGTCCCCATTGGCTTCTTGATCAGCAACCTCGGCATCTTGGCTCTTTTACCCCACGGTCTGTAACCGGTCCAGCGTCAGGAACTCCTGGATGGTCGCGTGGCCGGCGCGCGCCATCTCCTCCAATTCTCCAAAGAATATCACACGGCCTTCCTCCAGGAAGACCACCTTATCAGCGACCTTGTACAACAACGTCAAATCGTGCGTCACCACCACCGAAGTGAGCCGCAACTGTCCCTTCAGACGACGGATCAGGTCGCCGACGTGCTCGGCCATGGGGGGATCGACCATCGTGGTGGGCTCGTCGTAAAGGATCGCCTCGGGCTCGGCCGCCAGCGCGCGCGCAATCGCCACCGCCCGCTTCAGCCCCGTCGGCAACTGCGCCGGTAAGACATCCTTGTACTCCTCCAGCTCCACCATCTTCAGCAGACCTCCTACGACCTCATCTATGTTTTGGGGCGTGTATTCGCGGCTTTCGAGCGGAAAAGCAACGTTTTCGCCGACGGTGAGCGAATCGAACAGGGCCCCGGATTGAAACACCATCGTCACTTTCCTGCGAATGCGGTTCAGCTCGCTTTCCGAATAGTCGGTGATGTCCTCGTGGGCCACAATCACGCGGCCCTCGTCCGGTTTCAGAAAGCCCATCATGTGGGAAAGAGCGACCGACTTGCCCACGCCGCTGCGCCCGATGATCCCCAGCGTCTCACCTGGATCGAGCCAGAAGGAGCAGTCCACCAGCACCGGTTGATCAAAACCCTTGGATAAGTGGCGAAACTCGATGTAGTGGGGGTACCGCTCGCGGTCCGCCATACTCCGGATCACCCTGCGGCGCGGGCGCCAGCCAGGTCGGCCGGCGTGTTCCAATTGGCGAGCAGCAGCCCGTCGTGATCAAACGCCGCATATTCCGCGAAATGAAGTTCCCGGACGCGGAGGCCGGTGAACGCTTCGGTCATCTTCCGGACGCCGCGCCGCAGGGCTTCGTTTATCGCTTCGCAACACGGGCGGGCATAAACCGCGCACAGCGGCTCAGCCCGGCCCTGGGGATCGAACGGCAGTAAAATATCGACCGCCTCCTTCGTTGCTTTGCACAGCAGAAACGCCAGAAACTCCCGGGTTAGATGCGGCATGTCGCACGCGGTTACCAGGTTCCACTGCGCCTGGGAATGTCCCAGCGCCGTTGCCAAGCCCGCCAGCGGGCCAATGCCGGCCAGTTCATCGGCAATCACCGGCAACCCGAGCGCCTGGTATTTTTCCGGACTTCCCACTAGCACAACCGACCCTGCCGCCAGCCGAACCTGCTCGGCCACCCAAGCCGCCAGCGGCCGCCCCTGCCACGGCGCCAGCGCCTTGTCCGCGCCGAAACGCGAACTGTGCCCTCCAACCAGAACATACCCGGCGGTTCCGGCGCTCACGGACCGATTTTACCACCCCGGTTCGGAGGATTCGCCGCCGACGGTCGGAGCTCATTCCAGAGCATCTAACAACGACTACCCGCTTGACAGCCAGTCGGGACAAGTCTTATCATTAGCACTCGGCCCATTAGAGTGCTAGCGCCTGGTTTTCGCCGGCGCCATCGCTGACTCGACAATTCTTTTTTAGAGTTATCTGGTTTTCAGGAAAGGAGTTACACATGAAATTTCGACCTTTGCATGATCGTGTTCTGGTCCGCCGCATCGAAGAGGCGGAAACCGCTCGCGGCGGCATCATCATCCCTGACACGGCCAAAGAAAAGCCACAAGAGGGGGAG
>JACQDG010000147.1 GCA_016201185.1 Acidobacteriota bacterium
ATCAGCCAACCAGGGTGCTCTACCCCGACCCTGGAATCCGTCGTTGCCAGGAAAGTCGGATACCACAACACCCACTTCATGCCGTTCTTGGCTAGATAGTCATTGGTCAAACGCCAATCCGGTGCGTTCCAACTTCCCCACTTGTCGTACCAACCCGCGTCGTCCCACAGGATGTCGCCCCCGGCTTGACGCATCAAATCCACATAGCGCAAGTCCAGCGCCAATCTCCTCCCCCAGTTATCGGCGCTGGGAACGCCTCCCCGCCCTACCCAGGGCTCGGGCCAATCAACGGCCCAACGGGTCTTGGCGAAATAGTCCGGGTTGGTCAGCTCCCACATGTACTGGTATTGCCAGTCGAGCAGAAGGTTTCCCATGGCGTTGAGATCACCGGAAAAGACGCCTGTGAATGCTTTCGGGGTTTCAATGGACTGGCCCGGCTGTAAGTCCTTGCTGTAACCAGCCACCTTGACGGCAAGATTCACCGGACTTCCGCCATGATTGCCTGCCATCAGACTCCAATGTCCCATGTAATCCCAGCCGGCCATCACACCGTCCCGGTTCTGAGGATTGTAAAGCACAACGAGCGGCAGGAAAGCGCTGTAGCTACCGGTCTGGATGCCGATGTTGGAGTCGAATGTCCGGAAGTAATCCGGCCCCATTTTCTCCATCTTCAGCAATTGACTGCCATTGTAGTTACCGCCCCCCGTCATGTAGTACAGCTCCAACTTGGCGGCGTCGGAATAAAGAAGATGGGAATCAAGAAAAAAAGGTTCGCTGATGCGGACCGGCCTTTCGGAAACGTTCGTGATCGTGTCCCACTCGCGGATGACCGGCGTGCCGGGGTATACCACGTAGTGTTTCGATACTTCCAACTGCCCGCGCCGCAAGGTCAAATCCAACTGCATCTCGCCTTGCGCCAGTTGATGAGCATCCTCTCGGGCCAGCGTCCATCCGCCGTCTCTTCCGGTGAGCTCTTTCCCGTCTGCGCTAAGACGGATTTCAGCCGAGGGAACCCCTCCCTGGACGTACTCCCGCTGGGAAGCCTTGTTCTTGAAGGAAGCGAGGGTAAAGCTGCCGCAATTCAGACTGATCGTTTTTTCAACCATGGCTGTCCCTATCACCCACCGGCCATCCTGGCGACGAATGTAACCATCCCTGCTCTGCACATCTGCGGCAGGTCCCATGACAGTCAATGAAATTACTCCCACGGCTAGCCCGATCATTCTCGAAGTCGGGCTGCTGCGTGCTTTTTGATTGGACATGACAGTATCCTTTTTACGCGGGTCTTGGTTGACAATCCTGTTGACATTAGATGGTGGTTTGAGTATAAAGGAAGCCGGGCAATCGGTGCAAGGGCTGGCCGGTCGCCACCACCGGGCGGTGGGGAGGAGCTTTTACCGAGAGTGGAAATCTTCCCTCACGTTCACCAGATCCAATCCGCGATTGCCGATCGTAATTTGTTCCAGTATTTGTTCGTCGGCGATAACGTCCTGTTGCTGGACACGGGAATGTCCAGCTCGCCGGAAGAAGTGATCCTTCCCTTCCTCCAGGGGTTGGGGCTGGCACCGGGACGTCTGACGATGGCGGTCAACACGCATGCCGACGCCGATCATCATGGCGGGAACGCCTCACTTAGACGCGCCGCCGGGAACGTCGTGCTGGCCTGCGGCGACATGGACCGAGAAGTCATCGAAAACCCCGACCGGCTCTTTGCGCTCCGCTACAATCAGTGGGTGGAGGAGCACGGCGTCGGCCTCAGTCTTCTTCCAGAAGCCGAGAATTGGGTGCGGCAAATGGCGGGTCCCCCGCACCGTATCGACCTTACCCTGCGCGGAGGTGAAGCGCTTGCCGTCGATGATAAGAGAGCGGTCCGCGTGATTCACGTGCCCGGCCACAGCAACGGCCATCTCGGCTTTTACGACGCCAAGAACCGGGCTGTTTTTGTGGGAGACGCCATTCACGGTAGTTATTGCCCTTCCGCTAAAGGAGAGCCTTCATTGCCGCCGGCGTATTTTCCGTGCTGGCATACCTGTCAACCTTGCAACTGATCGAATCCTTGGACATCGAGTGGATTTACTCGGGGCATTGGCCGGCGTACGGAGGCCCTCGGGTCGCCGAGTTCCTGGGCGAGTGCCGAAGGTTTATGGAGAGAGTGGAGGAGCAACTGCGCCGGGCATTTAACCCACCTGGAAGAGATGGGCCGCGTCAAGCGGGTGCGAGGCGACGGGCCGACGCGTTGGAAGGCAATTTAGAACATTTCGTCGACAACAGCGAGGAGCACCAGGCCTGATGACACACCGGGAACGGATCCCAGCCGCCCTTGGCCCACAAGGAGCCGGACCGGCTCCCGATGGATCTCGGTTCTTGCGGCACCACCGGCCTGGTGCTCGGCGCTCACCAGCGGCTGCGAGCGTACTTGAAACTGCTGAGGAGCCCCCGCCGGCAACGTTGGCCAGGCGCTCCGCAACAGTCATCGTGGACGAGGCAATTCTGCGGAGCTTCGATGTGGACGCCCGGCCTCTCCTCCTCGGCAGCCCTGACTGGCAGCCCGAGCGGGAGATCGCCGATAATGTTCTTTTGATGGGTGGGGAGTGACGTGGAGCAAGCCGGCGGGCGGGCATCGACGCTCTGAATCCGGTGCAGGTTTCGGCCGCGGAAATGAACACCAGGCGCCTCAAAGAAGAATTCGACCGCGAACTCACCTTCTGGGGGGCAATCGTTCACAATATCCAGCCGGAAGTCCCGCCCGAGAACATCGTAGCCATGTACGAATCAGCCCTGGAGTTCGGGCGATAGCGAGGAAAACCGTGCCAACCAGAACCCCCAGCTTTGACAACCTCCGGCTGGCCCTCCTGCGGCAAGGCGAGCCCGCTTACGTGCCGATCATGGAATTCGGGATCGATTACGACGTCAAGTGCGCCCTTCTGGGCAGATCCGTCGATACGCTCCGTGACGAGGCGGAACTCTGGTTTCAGGCAGGATACGATTACGTCCCCTTACAGGCTGGAATCAGAGCCCTGTTCTGGCCCGGTTACGCGGTCAGCGAGAAATCGACCGACCGGGGTCTCCAAACAGGATATCAGCTATACCGGCAAACCCAGACGAAATACAGCCTCTACCAGGAGAAAGAGCGGGAAATGTCCTGGGCCGAGGAGGGCCAGGGGGCCATCCGCTCCCTGGAGGATTTGGAGCGCTTCCCCTGGCCCGATCCCGAGCAAATGGATCTTTCGGCATTTGAGGAAATCAGGCCGTACCTCCGCCCCGGGATGAAGGTCATCGCTTACATGGGCGACATGTTCACTTCCGCTTGGTGGCGGATGGGCATGGAGGGGTTCTGCATCGCCCTCTATGAACAGCCGGAACTGATCCGAAGGTTGTACGACCGCATCTGGGCTATTCAGAGCCGCGTCCTGTTGCGCGTGCTCGACTACGAGATAGTGGGCGCGGTGATGCACGCCGACGATCTTGCTTACAGCGAGGCTCTGATTGTCTCGCCCAAGCATTACCGGGAATACGTTTTCCCCTGGTATCGCTGGTGCGGCTCTATGGTCCGGGATCGGGGGCTCCCTTTGATCTTTCATTCCGATGGTCGCCTTTACGATGTGCTAAACGACCTCCTGGCCTGCGGCTTTAACGCGCTGCACCCCATTGAGCCCAAGGCAATGGACATTGCCGAACTGAAGAAGAGAATAGGAGACAGGCTCTGCCTGATCGGGAACATCGATCTCGGCTACACCTTGACTCGCGGAACGCCTCAGGAGGTGGAAGAAGAGGTTCGGGAACGGATCCGGACGATAGGGCCGGGTGGCGGCTATTGCGTAGGCTCCAGCAATTCCATACCGGCTTACGTTCCGTTAGAAAACTTCAATGCCATGCGGGAGGCGGCTTTTCGATATTGCAAATATCCCATCTCAGCCTGAGCGGGAACGGTTGCGCAGCGGACCCGTAGGAGAAAGAGCGGCGGATAAGGAGTAGTCCGGTGGACATTATGCCCCGGAGAAGGTAAAGGAGTTGCTTGGACTTTCGTGAGGCGCCGACCCGAGACCACCGCAGGTTTCGAACCAACATTCATCACGGGAATTACAGGAGAACAACGGCATGAGCCGCAACGATAGATTTCTGGGAAAGAAAGTGCTCGTAACCGGCTCCGGCACGGGGATCGGACGCGAGATTGCTTTGGAATTCGCCCGCGAGGGCGCCGATGTGGTGCTGCATTACGCCCACAGCGAAAGGGGGGCGAAGACGGCGGCCGAAGAAATCAAGGCCATGGGCAGACGCACCGCGGCCCTGAAGGCGAATTTTGAAAACGTGGACGAAGTCATCCAACTGGCCGGCCAGGCCATCGATTTCCTGGGCGGGATCCACTGTCTCGTCAATAATGCGGGAATCACATTCAACAAGCCGTTTCTCAAAGTAGTGCGCGAGCAGTTCGACGCCATGTTCAGCGTGAACATACGAGCTCAGTTCTTCCTGACCCAGAAGGTCGTCGAACACATGCTGGAACACGGCGGAGGCGCCATCTGCAACCTGACGTCGATCCACGGATTGCAGGGGGCTCCCGAGCACGCCGTCTACGCCGGAACCAAAGGGGCTATCATTGCTTACACACGCACGCTGGGGATCGAGCTGGCGCACAAAGGGATTCGTATCAACGCCATCGCCCCGGGCTGGGTCATGGTGGAGAACCACGCTAAGATATTTCCCGGCTACACCGAAGAAGGCGCGCGAGAAGCCGCCAAGTCCACGGTTCCGCTCGGGCGCCCCGGTATTCCGCTCGACATCGCCAGGCTGGCTCTGTTCTTGTGCTCCGACGACGCCGAGTATATCGTCGGCCAGACGATTGTCGCCGACGGGGGCACCACCGCGTTAATGTCGCTGATCTCCGATTTTCGCCACGAGTCGACGGCGCGCTGCGGGCTCGGTTACCTGGTTGGTGTCTAAGGGTAACGGCCATGCTTAGCAGCCTGATCCACACGCTGGACGAAGCCGGGAAGCGAACCGAAATCTACCGTTCTCCGGATGGCACTCGGGTGCTGCTGTTGCCTCATGGGGGCCGGGCGCTGGGATTATTTGCTGCCGAAAGCGAGGAGAATTTCTTCTGGACCCATAGCGCGCTTTCTTCGGTCGATTCGGCCCGGGCGTTTTATGAAAGCGACGTGTGGCACAATTTCGGAGGGGATCGCACCTGGCTCTCGCCTGAGGTGGATCTCTTTTTCCCTCATTTCCCCAACCTTGATCTGGCCAAATACCGGGTGCCGCGCCAGCTCGATCCCGGCGATTACAAAATTGTGCGGATGAACGGTGGCGTGAGGCTCGTTAACCGGTTGACGCTTAGCCTGGTGCGCTCGAAGCAGAGGGTCGAATTGGAGATTGTCAAGTGGGTCGCTCCGGCTCCCAACCCCCTCCGTTACGAGCGCGGGCTGAAGGAATCACGGCGCCTCGAGTACGCCGGTTACACCCAGCACA
>JACQDG010000143.1 GCA_016201185.1 Acidobacteriota bacterium
CCCTCGCCGGGAGCTTTTTCTTTTCCCGGCCACCTGGGGCGCTATGATCTGGGTGTTAGTTGTGAGGCGTGGTCATGGGCCCGAGGTTCTATCAAATCCTTGCGGCCGCCGTCTTCACCACTCACTTTGCGTGGATTCTGTGGGTGATCTTCGGCTGCCTGCTCACCCGGGCCCGCCGCATCCTGGCCGGGCTGCACATCTTCTCGCTGGTCTACGGCATCCTGATTGAGATCCTGCTGTGGCCCTGCCCCCTCACCATCGCTGAGAATTGGCTCCAGGCGAGGGCCGGGATCACCCCGTACCAGGAGGGCTTCCTCGTCCATTACTTAAAGGCACTGATTTATCCCGAAGTTTCGCAGACCCTGCTCACCTGGGTCGCGTCAGCAGTATGCTTGTTCAACCTGGGGGTCTATGGCCTGCGGCTTCGCTCGCAGATCACAAGCCGAAGAACGTAGTATGGCTCGCGTGGCTGTCGGCGGCACCGGCCAAGCGACGCCTCCCGCCGCGTGGCGCGCAACGCCAAACCCCTGGCCATCGGCGGGTGACATCATAGTCCGACTGGGTAGGGGCCGACACATAGAGCCCGAGGCGGGCCTCGTCGCCGCTAAACAGCTTTTTCCGGACACTCGATCAGCTTCGCCAGGCCGAAATCGCGCTCTCCCGCAGCGCTTGCCCGTGTGAGAACATAGGCTTTCCACTTCGGACAATCTGTGCTGGAATTGAGCGTCAAATTGTGCAGTTATCCAGCCGCAGCCGCTGCCCTTAATCGCCTGCCTTGCGGAGTAGCAAGACGAAAGCCGACCCCGAGGTGGGTCAAGATATAGCGAGGCGCCGAAGGATCTTCTTCAATCTTCTTACGTAAATTGGCAACATGGACCCGCAACGTCTGAGTGTCGCTGTAGTCCAGTCCCCATATCCTTTTCAAAATCATTTTGGAGGGAACCACCCGGTCCTGATTTTGAGCCAGACAAGCCAGCAGATCGAACTCTTTACGCGTTAGACGGATCGGCCTGCCGCCAAGCGAGGCTTTGCGCTGGGCCATGTCAATCTTGAGATCTCCAATGCTGATGGCAGCCGGTGCGGGGCCAAACGCCAGAGATCGTCGGAGCAGCGCGCGAACGGCTGACCAGAATTCATCGGCTCCGAATGGCCTAGCAAGATATTGGTCGGCGCCCCGATTGAACGCTTCCACTTTGGCGCCCGCTTCTGCGCCGTCTGCCAGAACCATAATGGGCGCAGTGCTTGACAAACGTAGCTTTTCGCACAAATCCAGCCCGTCGAGCCTCTCGACCGACAAATCCAGAATCGCAAGATTGAGGTGATGTTTGACTGCGTACGCCAAAGCCTTGTCGGCTTTAGTCGTAGTAAATACGTCGTATTTGTCTTTTCTTAGTATTGATGCGAGGGAGCGACTGCCGCTTTCGTCTGCGGCCACAAGCAAAACCCTGGGCCTTCCAGAAATACGGACCCGCATATCTCCCCAGCATTTGCGTGCCCCTAAGCTCTGCCAGAGCCGGCGGCCACGCAACAATTATTGCACCTAATCTTTGGCAAAATCAAGTAGAAAAAAAGAAAAGCACACGAAGCATGTAGCCGGCTGGAGTGTGCTCTGTGGCTACCGACCAATGAATGGGCCGCTTGGCGTTGCGCCAAGTCGCGAATCCGTAAGTTTATCCGGCAAGGCGGAGGATCACCGCAGACCTAGTACTTTTGAGCCCGAGGTCGTAAGGTGAATGTTCCCGGGTATTAGGATGGTTTGACCTATATCGCTGTAGTGCATCTCTTTATAAAGTATTTATGTTGCTTGCCCTGAAATCGCCACGCGGTGATACGTTCGGGCGGGCGATTGTTTGCCGGCACAGGTTGGGGAGCAGCGAAGGGCGAAAGTTGAAGAACCAATCCGCAAGAGGCATAGCATATTGGGGAAGGTGGCTGGCCGCGATCCTTTGCGCACCCGTCATCTGCATCTCGAACACCGGCTCAACCACTCAGAATCTGTCTGCGCAAATCAATCCCATCGGGAAACTGTCCGTAACCGCCGGCATCCCGCTAACCACCTCGGCCACCACCTTCATCGGCTTTTCCGGAACCCTGCCCGTCAGCTATCGCGTTCGAACCACGCCGGGTGGCGGAGGCGCGATTACCATGCAGGCCACTTCTGACTTCGCCCCTGCGGGCGGCCCGTCGCTTTCGACAGGCGCTCTCCCATATACCTGCGGCTCAGCGTCGCTCGGTACGTCCTGCTCCGGCGCGCAGACAGTCAGCAAGACCGCGCAGACCCCGGTGCTCACCGTTCCTGGTGGCGTGTGCACGGGTGGGGGAGGAGCGTGCAGCGCCTCTGACCCCAATTCGGTTACGGTCAATTTTAGCCTGACCAACGACCCCCAGTTCCAGACAGGCGCCTTTGCAGCGTCTCTGATGTTCACGATCATCGCTACTTAAAAAGGAGAAACGAGAATGAAGAAACTCTTCTTGATTACAGTGGTGAGCCTCTTGCTCATCACGCCCCGAGCTCGTGCGCAATTTGCTGGCACGGGCACAACGACGGTATCGGTCACGGTAGCTGCGGAAGCGGCCATCCGTGTCGATACTTCCACCACCAGCCTGACCACGACTGGCACGATTTTCAACGACTACACCGGAACCACCAGCTTCACTTACAAGGTCCGCACGACGGCCTCCACCGGTTCTGGCTCGATCACGTTGAAAGTGACCTCCGACTTCAGCCCCTCCAACGGTCCCTCGGTGGGGTCGCCCCCGACGGGTGGCGACAAACTGGCGTATACGTGCACCGTTTCCGCTCCGGGCACGGCCTGCAGTGGTCCGCTGACCTCCAGCATCTCTTCGGAGACCAATGTAGCTGGCTTCGGCGCCAATGCCCACTCCACTATGGCGGGCAATTCCGGGTCCACGGCCTGGACGTTGACCAACGACCCGTTGTACGAGACCGGCGCCTACTCGGCGACCGTGAGGTACACGATCAGCGCTACCTGAGATTGCGGCATGCTACGAATTTCCCCCCTCGTCGCGGCCTTGCTGGTATTCGAGGCCGTGCAGGCCTTTGGAAATGGCGAAAAACGGCGCCGGCCCGCGCCTGTAGCTTTCACTCCGCCCACGATTGCAGCGGCCAACGTGGGTTCCATCACCGCGAGCCCCGGAACGATCACTTTCACCGCTACGGACCCCGATCTTGGCAGCGTAACGGGCAGCAGCCCGGCCACCGTAACCTGGTCGGTTAGCGGCGGCAACAACGCCAACAATTGGACACTTTCCGTCGAGGCAGGGAGCTCGCTTTTCTCTGGATGCGCCACGGTGCCCGTCTCGGCTGTTACCGTTGCTTGCGGCACGGCCTCTGTTTCTGGAGGTGCAGGCACCGGCGCTTGCAGCGGAGCGTTTCTACTTTCTACGCTGCCCCAGCAGGTTGCGGGCGGAAAGGAGGGTAGCGGAACCAGGTCATACTCGGTTGGCGTCAATTTCACGCTTGCCGATAAATGGCGTTACATTGCGGCCCAATCACCACCATGCTCACTTACACTCACGTATACCGTCAACGCGCCTTGATCGTCCCGGCCATTCTGGGCGGCCTGATCTTCACACCGCGTCTGCCGGCGCAGGTCGGCCTCGGGCTGGCGCCTATGCGCCTGGAAATGCGCTTGTCTCCAGGCCGGCAGCAGTCCGGCGCTTTGACCTTGACCAACGATTCACTGGCAAAAACGCGCATCCGCGCCGAAATCCTGGACTTTTTCATTGATCCCACGGAGACGCCGCAGTTCGAACGCGCCTTTCCCCAGGAATCCGAATACTCCTGCCGCCAATGGCTCAGCTTGAACCCTATGGAAACGGAACTGGAGCCGGGCGCCACAACGCTGGTGCGCTACACCATTCGTGTCCCGCAGGAAGTGACCGAGCGCAGCTACCATTGCGCTGCCGGGTTCACCACCATGCCCACGGCGGAAGAGATGACCGCCACCGGGCTGAAGACGGCCGTCCGCATTGTGGCCGCGCTTTATGCCGTGGTGGGCAATCCTGCTGTCGAAGGCGGGCTGAAGGAAATCAAACTCGAATACGTCTCCGAAGTGCAGCAGGCCGGGTGGTTCGCCGTGGTCGTCATGGAGAACCACGGCCTGATGCACTTCCGGCCATCCGGGGAACTGACGCTCCTCGGGGCGGAAGGCCAGGTCGTCGAAACCAGTACCTTCCATCCCATCCCCGTTCTCCCCAAACGCGAGCAGCGCTTTTTGTTTCCTCTCAAGGAACCGATCACTCGCGGTAAGTACACACTGCGGGCGCGCGTAGACCTCGGCACTCATGAAATTCAGGAGGCGACGGCGGCCGTCATAGTTCGGTCACCGAATCCATGAGATGCCTGCATGCCAGAGCAGACGACGCCGGGCCCTCCGCACAATAGCTGCAGCCCTAACAGTCTGGCTCTTATCCTCCCTTCCTGCGCTTGCAGAAACTCGCGGCCAGGCGGAGATCGCCCTTCAGGGCTACTACCTGGGCGGAGACTCCCCCCTCGCAGACATTTCCGGCATGGCTTTCCATTTCCGCAACTTCATTCCCAACCTTGGGTTGCTGAGCGGGAGTCTTGAGAGCTACGGCCGCGAAGGTCGCTTCCAGACCGGCGACAACTACCTGCAGCTTGGCGGCTTGCCCTGGAGCGGAATGCGATGGACCTTCACCGGAGGAGATTTTCGTGTCTTTCCCAACCTGGTCGAGTTCCCTTTCACCAATGTCTTCTACCCAGAACTCGCCGCGCGCGGCTTCAAGGTTGAGGCTTCAAACACTAATCGTCGGTACACTTTTTATTTCGGCGGCGAGACCCTGCTGGAAGGGCCCCGCGTACCTTTCCGCATCGGCGTGCCGCAAAGGGCGCTGGGCGCTTCGGTCGAGCAGAAGATCGGCGGCCGGCTCCAGCTCGGGGCGCGTTTCTTGCGTCTTTCCAGCGGCGAAAAGTCTATCGCACAAAATCCGTTCCTTTTTCCTTTCAACCGAGAGTTTCTCAGCGTGAACAGCGTGGCCGTCCAATCTCTCTACTCTCTCGCCAGCCGCCTGCGGCTTTACGGCGAGATGTCGGCATCCGCAGCCGAGCGCTCGGAAAAGCCCCACTCTTACGCCGAAACTCCGCTCTCCTCGTTTCTCGGCGCAGTTTGGGAATCTTCCACTCTTCTCATCAGGGCCAATTACGCCTACCAGGGAGCCTCCTATCTTCCGGTGGTCGGGTACTTTTTGGGAGACCGCAGGGGACCGTTCGGTGAGGTGCGCTACCGGCCCTTTCGGCGTCTGGACCTGTTTGGATCCTCCAGCCGCTACACGAACAATCTGGAAAATGATCCCAGACTGCCCACATTCCGGAGTACG
>JACQDG010000133.1 GCA_016201185.1 Acidobacteriota bacterium
GCCGGTGGCCGCGGCGGTAGTGGGCATGCCCAAGCTGGAATTTATCCGTCAGAATGCCGCCTGGGCGAAAGCCTTCCAGCCTATGCAGGCGGGGGAAATGAAAGAGTTTTCGGAACGCCTGGCCGGCGCAAATAAACTGGCGCTCGACCGGCGGTTCCAGAACCACTCCGACCTGTGCGCTTGATCGACCGCCGCGCCTTTCTCCAGGCCGCCGGGGGTGCGGCGGGTGTGACAGTAATCGGCCCGCTCGCCGGCGCCAGGGCCGCATCAGATCTCAATCGAAACCTGATTCCCGCGCCCGAAGACCCCGCCGAGTGGAGGGTTTTTCGGGAAGCGCTCGTGAAATGGCGGGCCGAAACCCGCGAGCGCCTCCGCTACGACGACGCTTTGTACCGCCGGAAGGATTTTTCCTGGGTTGCTTCCTGCCGCTCCTGCTGCTTTGTGATGCTGTGCGACGAGGCGTTCTACAGTTCGAAGCTCGGCCGCTACACCGTTGAGTCATTTCTGGAGGAGGGAATTCGTGAATTCGGCGGCTACGACGCTGTCGTCCTCTGGCACGCTTACCCCAGGATCGGCGCGGACGACCGCAACCAGTTCGACATGTACCGGGATATGCCCGGGGGCCTCCCAGGCCTGAGAGAGCTAAGCGGGGCGATGCATGCACGGGATGTCAAGGTTTTCATCGACTACAATCCCTGGGATAGGGGCACCCGCCGGGAAGGGAAGTCCGACATTGACGCCTTGATCTCTCTCGTCCAGGAGATCGACGCCGACGGCATTTTCCTCGACACCATGAGCAAAGGCGCCGCCGAGTTCCGCGTCAGGTTGGATGCGGCCCGGCCCGGCGCGGTGCTCGAAGGAGAAGGCGCGCTGCCGCTCGAGAACATCCACGACCACCACATGTCCTGGGCACAGTGGTTCACCGACAGCCGCGTGCCCGGCGTACTGCGCAACAAGTGGTTCGAGCGGCGGCATATGCAACACCAGATCAACCGCTGGGACCGCGATCACACGGCCGAGCTGCACAAGGGGCTGTCGCTTTCCGGCGCGATCTGCCCGCGCGGCATCGGGGCGTTTCTTTCTGCCCCGGAGGCGGCGCTGGACGGCGACTTTTTCCAGTTTCTAGCGGCGCAGGAAAAACTCAACCGGCGCGCCGATTTCGACCTCTCCTCACCGCTGCGCCAGACGGCGCCTGTTGCGGCCACCAGGAAATACAGGCAGCAGGAGGCGCCGGAAGGGATGGTCGCGATTCCACCGGCTGAATTCCGCATGAGGGTGGAGTTCCGCGTCCGCGAGTGCGGATTCTATGAGTCTCACTCCGAGGTAGATCTCGCCTTTCCCAATCTTCACAAGATTCTCAGTATGGAGCGGAAGGTCAGCCTGAAGGGCTATGCCATCGATCTCACGCCCGTCACCAACGCTCTATTCGCCCGCTTCCTCCAGGCGACGCGGTACAAGCCGCAGCATCTGGAAAACTTCCTGAAGCACTGGGAGAGCGGCGCGCCGCCTGCCGGCAAGGAAGATCATCCCGTGGTCTACGTGGACCTGGACGATGCCCGCGCTTACACGAGGTGGGCCGGCAAGCGCCTGCCGACCGAGGAAGAATGGCAATACGCGGCGCAGGGCAGCGATGCGCGGCGGTATCCCTGGGGCGATGAAATGAAGCCGGGCCTGTGCAATGAGGGCGAAAGCGGCGGCACCACGGGCGTCACCGCCTTCCCGGACGGCCGCTCGCCATTCGGCTGTTATGACATGTGCGGCAACACCTGGGAATGGACGGACAGCGAGCGGAGCGACGGGCGCCCGCGCTTCGCGATCATCCGCGGCGGATCTTTCTACCAAGCAAAGGGGTCAGATTGGTACATGGACGGCGGGCCCCAACCCTGCAACTTCGCTGCAAAATTCCTCCTGATGTGGCCTGGGCTCGACCGGTGCGCTACTGTCGGTTTCCGCTGCGCCGTCACCTTTTGAGTGTGAAGTGGCGCACAATCTTAAGCTAAGCCGCAAGAGGTGTCCCGTTTTTGGAAGGAAAGTTTTCCATTACATGTAGACTTAGGGCACTGATTCTGTTTTGGTTTTAAGCGCCGGGGAGGATTGCTTCAGGGGTCTTTTTTTGAGGTTAGTCTCGCTTTGGTGGGAGTTGCCTCCCCGGCTTGACTAAAGTATACCACAAGGAAAGCGGGTTGCAAGAGAAAAATGTGACTTTTTGTAGGCCCGCTTCCGAACTACGTATTTTTCTTGGGCTCCACTACCACTTTTCCCCACTGCTCCAATAAGGTGATAGCGGAGCAAAAGTCGTCGTCAGCATGGCCCGTGGCCATGCTGGCCCCGAAAAGCTCGTGAATGAGGGATGTCGCCGGGAGGGGGACGTCCATCTCGTGGGCGCTCTCCAGCATGAGCCCGGTGTCTGTGTGCACAAATGGGGCCTTATAGCTGATCAATCCCGCTTTGGCGGCGCTGGAGTCGAGGATCTCCAGCATTAACTGTGGGTTAACGCCGGCCTTGGTCGCCAGAACCATCCCTTCGGCGAAACCCTGCATCATGGAGGCCAGCACCAGGTTTTGGGAGAGCTTGGCATGCAAGCCCATCCCCGGGCCGCCGCAGTAAAAGAGCCTCTTTCCCATGGGGAGAAAGTATTCGCGGACGCGCTCGAAGACCTCGGCCTTGCCGCCGATCATAAAGGTCAAAGTGCCGCCCTGGGCGCCGGGAGTGGAGCCAGTGCACGGGGCGTCCAAGAAATCGATTCCGCGGGCCTGGAGGGCCTGGCCGATCCGGCGGCTGGTGGAGGGGCCGATAGTGCTGGCATCGACGACCACAGAGCCCGCCTTAGCCCCCTGGATAATTCCATCCGGCCCGGTAATAACCTGCTCGGACATGGCCGAGTCGCCGACACACAAGAAGCTGCACTCGGCCAATGCGCCCACTTCGCGGGGGGTAGAGCAGAAGATGCCCTTTTCTTCCGCCGCCAGTTGCCGGGCCTTGGCCGCAGTGTGACTCCACAGAGCCACTTGATGGCCGGCACGCAGCAGGTTGCGCGCCATCGGGTATCCCATCAGCCCAAGGCCCAAGAAACCTAGTTTTGCCATGCTCTTTTCCCCTCCTTGCCGGGCGGCGTTCGGCCAGGCCCGGCCCTGGGCAGAATCTTGAGACGAACCCCAGATTGTACGATTCCCAGCGGTTGTGGCACAATTCCCCTTTCCTATGAAACCCAAAGTTCTGATCACCAAGCGCCTCTATCCGGAGGCGATTCAGCACCTCCGGCAGTTCACCGAGATCGAGTATAACAATGCCGAGGAGGGGTTTACGGCGGAAGAGCTGCTCAAGAGGCTGGCTGACAAGCAGGGCGTGGTCAGCCAGCTCACGGACAAGTTCACCGCCGAGGTAATGGATAAGCTGCCCAACCTGAAGGTCATTTCCAATGTGGCGGTGGGATTCGACAACATCGACATCCCGGGGGCGACAAAGCGGAGGACCCTGGTCACCAACACCCCTGAAGTGCTTACCGAGACTACCGCCGATTTCACCTTTGCTCTGCTCATGGCCACGGCGCGCCGGGTGGTGGAAGGCGATGCCTTCTTGCGCTCGGGCCAGTACCAGGAGTGGCAGATCGATCTGCTTTGCGGCTACGACATTCATCACCGCACGCTCGGATTAATTGGGCTGGGGCGCATCGGCAAGGCGGTGGCCCGCCGGGCGCGCGGCTTTGAGATGATCGTCCTTTACCACGACGCCGTGCGGCTGCCCAGGGAGGTGGAGCGAGGCCTAGGCTTGGAGTTTGCTCCCCTGGACACTTTACTCGCCGAAAGCGACTTCATCAGCCTCCACGTTCCGCTCCTTCCGGAGACCCACCATCTGATCGGCGCTCCCCAGCTGGCGAAAATGAAGCGGACAGCCATCCTGATCAACACTTCCCGCGGCCCCGTTGTGAACGAGGAGGCGCTGGCCCGGGCGCTGGCTTCAGGTCGGATCGCCGGTGCCGGGTTGGACGTCTACGAGCACGAACCGACGGTGCACACGGGCCTGCTGGACCTGAAAAACGCGGTGCTCCAGCCGCACATTGCCAGCGCTTCCATCGATACCCGAACGCGCATGTGCGTGATGGCGGCCGACAACATGGTCGCTGCGCTGAACGGCCGCCGCCCACCCAACCTGGTCAACGTCGAGCTCTGGCCGCAGGCATGAAGGAAACCCTCCGTCGGCTGTTCCTCTCCACCCTGGCCGAATTATCCCTGGATCGGGTGATTCCTGAGCGGGTCAAAGTGCGCGACGGGGTAGTGGAAGTTGAGGACGAGCGGGTCGAGCTGGGTTCCTTTAGAAAAATCATCCTCGTCGCCCTGGGTAAGGCGGCCATCCAGATGACCGGAGCGATGAAAGCCTTGCTCGACCCATTGGTGTCTTCGGGAGTGGTGGTGAGCTCCGAGCCGGTCGCAGCTCCGTTGCCTTATATGCTGCATTACCAGGGCGGCCATCCCTACCCGAACGCGGAGAGCGTGCTGGCGGCGGAGGTGATTTTGGAGCTGCTACGGCAACTGAAGCAGGATCACCTGGTGATTTATCTGCTTTCCGGCGGAGGGTCGGCAATTGTGGAAAAGCCGATCCACCCTTCCATCACGCTGGAGGATTTGCGCGAGTTCTATCGGGTGCTCGTGACCTGCGGCGCCAACATCGTCGAAATGAACATCCTGCGGAAGCATTTCTCGGCGACAAAGGGGGGACGGATGGCCGAGGCGGCGCAGCCCGCGCGGCAGGTGACGCTTTATGTCTCCGACGTACCGCTGGACCGGCCTTCCACGGTGGCCTCGGGGCCGACCATGCCCGATGAATCGACGCTCGTCGATTGCCGGGAGATTGTGGACCGGCTCAATCTGCGCGAGCGCCTTCCTGCCTCGCTGTGGGCTCTCCTGGAATCCGGGGGCCTTCCTGAGACCCCCAAGCCAGGCAGCCCGAAGTTCAAGAGGTGCTCCTGGCATGCGCTGCTATCGACCGAGCAGGGCTTGGAAAAGTTGGCGGCGGCGGTGCGACGGGAGGGATGGGCCGTGGAGCAGGATTTGTCGGTCGATGACCGGCCGGTGGTGGAGGCGGCCGAGCATCTTCTAGAGAGACTGGCCGACCTGAGGCGCCGCTACCCTGATCGCGCCGTCGTCGTGCTGAGCGGCGGCGAGCTAAGCTCCCCCGTTACTGGAGGCGGCGTGGGAGGCCGCAACCAGGCATTTGTACTGGCCTGCGCCAAGCGGATAGCGGGGGAGAATATCGCCGTGCTGAGCGCCGGGACCGACGGCATCGACGGCAATTCGCCGGCAGCTGGGGCGGTGGCCGACGGCTCGACCCTGGCCCGGGCGGCTAAGCTTGGTCTCGAGGCCGACGGCTACTTCCGGCGCTCCGACTCCTATGGGTATTTCTCGCCATTGGAGGACACGCTGGTCACCGGCCCGACCGGGAACAACATCCGCGACTTGCGGATGCTGGTGGCCTGGTGAGCCGGCTACTCTTTGCGGGGGGAACCGCCGTCCCGCTCGGAGGGGACGGTCTCTCCGCTGGCCCCGGGGTGGTCGAGCATGCTCAGCAGCAGCAGGTCGGAAGGGCGGAATCGCATCAGTGGTACATTGCTCAGCCACTCTTCCTCCTCAACCACGTGGTTCCGTAACAGCGCGCGCAACTGCGCAGCAGAAACGCCCAGCACCCGCGCCGCTTCTTCTTCGGTGTACTCGGTTTTTCCCGGTTGTAATCGGATAGTCATGTTGAAGTCCGCTTCCAGGCCGCTCTTTGACTCGCTAATCGCGATTGTAGGCTGAGTAGGGAGGGGGGGAAATTAGGAAAAGTTCCTAGTAAAATGGAGTTGTTGCCCGGATGAACCTTAGTCCGGACGTTCTGTTTCTGGTACTTTTTTCTGTAAGGTTTTGGATGTAGGCCGCCCGGCGTATGCGCTCAGGTCGTAAGAAGTAAACGGGAGGCCGTATTCACCAGGGCATGCGTGATGCTGGAGGCCACGACGCTCCGGCGCTCACGGTAGGCCTGGCCGTAAAACCATCCGGCAATGGCCGCCAAGAGAGCAAAACGCCAGTTCGGGAATCGGCGGAACGGCAGGTGACTGAGGCCGAAGAGCAGGCTCGCCAGCGCCTGCGCCCCTACGGCGCTTCCCAGGCTGGTCGTGGCCAGGTTTTGCAGGATGCCGCGAAAAAAAAGCTCCTCCGCTAACGCCACTATGAAATACATGCCCAGAAAAGTGCCCAACACCAGGAAGGGGTACATCCACGGTTCGGCCCACGGAAACGGCTGGCCGCCGAGCCGTAAATAAAGCCGTGGCGCCCAGGCCGAGCAGCATGATCTGGCCCATCGACTCCAGCCGCAGGCCTTCGATCGGACTGCGGTAAATCTGGCGCAGCAGTTTGCCGAGTACGGCCCCGGCCACGGTCCCCCCGGCCACGAGATCCTGCCAGGTGAGCCCGGGGCTTTTGGTGGGCGCCAACACAAAGACGACGGTAGGGACGATACAGATCGCCAACAGCTTGAGCAGGGCGGGGAATTGAAAAACGCCGGTGGTCAGACTGTATAACAAATACGGTATCACGGCCGCCGCTACGGCCAAGGTCGCCAGCCGGGCCGGCGAGAGCCGATCCTCGAGGCTTCGGCGAACCTGGGGAAAACCCGGCACAAGATAGAATGAAACCTGGAGCAAGAATGCGGCCACGATGGGTGCGGCGGTCGAAGCCGGTATCTGTGCCTGCACGGCGTAGACGACGCCCGCCAGCGCCAGGCAGGAGTTTACGGCCGCCAGGGTAAAGAGGAATGCGCGGGGCACCGCACCATCTTATCCGAGTTTGCTTGCTAGGTCTGGGGGCCACGGTGCTGGGCGCGCAAGACCCTGGCCCGGAGCTGATTCGCGAGGTCGCAGCCAAAGCAAGCCAATTCAAGGCCGCCCGCGATCACTATACCTACCGCCAGACGGTCCTGTTTCTGGAACTGGACGAGCGCGGGGCGCAGGTCGGCAGCTATCGGGAGGTGCGCGACATCATTTTCACGCCCCAGAAAGAGCGCTCCGAGGTCTTCGTCGGCCGGCCGGAGATGAACCTGAAAAAC
>JACQDG010000128.1 GCA_016201185.1 Acidobacteriota bacterium
ACGGCTGGCGGCCTTCCTGCACGTCACCCATGTGCCGGTGAAGTTCGTTTTCGATACCGGCCACGCCCACATCATGGGGGGCGTGGCGGCGGCGTTTGCCATCATGCGCGAGCACATCCGCTCCACGCACGTGCACGATAACGATGGGGAGAACGACGCGCACCTGTTCCCGAATTGCGACCGGCCCGGGGGGATCGACTGGAAGCAGACCATGGAGCTCCTGCGGTCGGGCCAGGATCGCCTCCCGCTGCTGCTGGAGCTGCGCGAAGCACCGGAGATGGAGCAGCCGCTCGATGAAATCCGAGCGGTTTTCGACCGCCTGGAGAGCTTGTAGATGACTGATCTGAAGGTCGGCGTCCCGACCGTGACCATCTCCCACGCTGCCCAGTTCGACGGCCGCACCGTGGCCCTGTGCGGGTGGCTGTATAACCTGCGTAAGTCCGGGAAGATCCTGTTTCCAATCTTTCGCGACGGCACGGGTCTGATGCAGGGGGTGGTAGTGAAATCGACCGTACAGGAGGAGGTCTTCCAGCGTGTGAAGGATTTGACCCAGGAATCTTCTTTGCGCGCCACCGGCAAGATCCGGGCCGAGCCGCGCGCCCCGGGCGGCTACGAAATGGACGTGGCCGACGTGGAAGTGCTGCAGCGGGTGCCGGAGGAAGACCCGTACCCCATCACGCCCAAGGAGCACGGGATCGAATTCCTGATGGACCACCGGCACCTGTGGCTCCGTAGCTCGCGGCAGCATGCCATCCTGCGGGTGCGGCACGAAGTGATCCGCGCCGTGCGTGATTATCTCGACGGCCACGGCTTTACGCTGGTGGACACTCCGATCCTGACCCCGGCGGCCTGCGAAGGGACCACCACACTGTTCGAGGTGCCCTACTTCGAGGACGACAAGGCCTACCTGGCACAGTCGGGACAGCTTTACAACGAGGCCACCATCATGGCCTTCGGCAAGACTTACTGCTTCGGGCCGACCTTTCGTGCGGAAAGATCCAAAACCCGCCGGCACCTCACCGAGTTCTGGATGGTCGAGCCGGAGGTGGCCTTCGCCACGCTGGACGACATCATGGAACTGGCGGAGGGTTTCATCTGCTCCATCGTCCGGCGGGTGCTGGCCAACCGCCGGCAGGAGCTCGCGACCCTGGAGCGGGACGTCTCGCAGCTGGAAAAGGTGGAGCCGCCGTTCCCCCGCATCAGCTACGACGTGGCGGTGGAGCGATTGCAGAAGAAGGGCAGCGAAATCCGCTGGGGGGGTGACTTCGGCGGCGGCGATGAAACGATGATCGGCGAGGATTTCGACCGGCCAGTCATGGTGCACCGCTACCCAGCGCAGGTGAAGGCATTCTACATGCAGCCGGATCCGCAGAGGCCGGAGCTGGCGTTGGGAGTAGACGTGCTGGCGCCGGAAGGATACGGAGAAATCATCGGGGGCGGGCAGCGCATCCACGCACTGGATCTGCTGCTGCGGCGCATCGAGGAGCACAAGCTGCCGCGGGAAGCATTCGAGTGGTACCTGGACCTGCGGAAATATGGCGCCGTGCCGCACTCCGGCTTCGGTATGGGAATTGAGCGCATGGTCGCCTGGCTGTGCGGTCTGGAACACGTGCGGGAGACGATCGCGTTTCCCAGGATGCTCTATCGGCTGAGGCCGTAGCCGGGGCCTGAGCCGCAGGAAGGCAATAATCCGTGCCCATCTCGAAAATCATGGTGATCGGCGCGCCGTTGGACCTGGGCCAGGGCCGGCGGGGCGTGGACATGGGGCCATCGGCTATCCGCGCCGCCGATCTGAACGCCCGCCTCCGCTCGTTGGGCTATGAGGTGGAGGATGCCGGCAATGTGGCTGTGGCGATCCCCGAGATGCAGCCTTATGGCAACCGGCGGGCGAAGTATCTGAAGGAAGTCGCGGAAACCTGCAAACGGGTGGCGCGCCAGGTGACGGCGGTGATGCGGCGCGGTTTTGCGCCGCTGGTGTTGGGCGGCGACCACTCCATCGCCGTCGGGACGGTGGCCGGAGTAAGCAAGTTTTTTCAGAAGCGAGGGAAGCGAATCGGGCTGATCTGGATCGACGCCCACGCCGACATGAACACGCCGCAGACCAGCCCTAGCGGCAACATCCACGGCATGCCGCTCGCCTGCTGCGTGGGCCTGGGCCCCCGGGAGCTGACGAATATCGAGGGTTACGCCCCGCTGGTCCGGCCGGAGAATGTGGCGTTGGTGGGCGTGAGGGACGTGGACGTGCTGGAGAAGCCGCACGTGCGCCACAGCGGGGTGCGGGCCTTCACCATGCGCCACATCGACGAGCGCGGTTTGCGGACGGTGATGGAGGAGGCCATCCAGATCGCTTCGGAAGACACGGCCGGTTTTCACGTTAGCCTGGACATGGACTTCATCGACCCGACCGACGCTCCCGGGGTCGGCACGCCGATCCGCGGCGGCGGCACCTACCGCGAAGCCCACCTGGCGATGGAAATGTTGTCCGACGCCGGCCGGATGACTTCGATGGAAGTGGTCGAGGTGAACCCCATCCTGGACGAGGAAAACCGGACGGCCCGTTTGGCGGTGGAACTGGCCATGTCGGCTCTGGGGAAACGAATTCTTTAGGCAGCGGGGGCGTGAAAAAGAAGATCCGCGTGGCGGTGCTGTTTGGCGGGCGGTCCGGGGAGCACGAGGTTTCGCTGCGCTCGGCGGCCTCGGTGCTGGCAGCGCTCGACCGCCACAAGTACGAGGCGCTGCCGATCGCCATCGGCAAGTCGGGGAAGTGGCTCACGGCGGCGGAGTCCGCGAAGCTGCTCCCGGCGGCGGTGCAGCCGACGCACCCGGCGACGCAGGCGCTCGAGATCCTTCCCCAGCCCGGGTCGGCGGACGCGGTCGATGTGGTGTTTCCCGTGCTGCACGGCACCTTTGGTGAGGACGGCACGGTGCAGGGGCTGCTGGAGCTGGCCGGGGTGCCTTACGTGGGGGCGGGAGTGCTGGGTTCGGCCGTGGCCATGGACAAGGACGTGATGAAGCGGCTTTTCCGCGAGCGCGGCCTGCCCACGCCGGAGCACGTAGCCGTGCTGCGGGAGCAGATCAGGACCCGGCCCGCGCGGCTCGTCCGGAAGCTCGAAAAACAGTTCGATTACCCAATGTTCGTCAAGCCGGCCAACCTCGGCTCGTCGGTCGGTATCAGCAAGGCCCGTAACCGGCGGGAGCTCGCAGAGGCGCTGGAACTGGCGGCCCGTTTTGACCGTAAGGTGATGATCGAGCGCGCCATAGTGGGGCGGGAAATCGAGTGTTCCGTGCTCGGCAACGACCATCCGGAGGCTTCGTTGCCCGGCGAGATCATCCCCTCGCGCGAGTTTTACGATTACGAGGCCAAGTACATCGATGAGAATTCGCAACTGATTGTTCCCGCGCCGCTCACGGCGGCCCAGACGCGCCGCGTGCAGCGGCTGGCGGTGGAGGCCTTTCTGGTCTGCGAATGCTCCGGCATGGCGCGGGTGGATTTCTTCCTCGAGCGGAAGACCCGACGGATCCTCGTGAACGAGCTCAACACGATCCCCGGCTTCACCAGCATCAGCATGTATCCGAAGCTGTGGGAGGCGAGCGGCCTCGCTTACCGCGATCTGATTGACCGGCTGATTCAACTAGCCCTGGAGCGGCACGCCGAGAAAGCCCGGACGCGCTATTCGATATAATTTCGGTGTGCACCGGGCCTGCCTATTTCTCCTTATCTTCGCCTCCATGTTGTGGGGCCAGTCGCCCCTCCCGAAAGACGAAGAGAAGGAACTAGCCGTACTGCTGAAGCAGTTCACCACGGCCTACCACGTCGTCGAGGAGAACTTCGCCGACCCGGTTTCACCGGAGCAGGCCCTCTACGGCGGCGCCATTCCGGGCCTGCTGCGCACCCTCGACCCCTTCTCTTCCTTCCTCGATCCGGACCAGTTCCGCGCCTTCCAACAAATGCAGCAATCGGTTCAGAAGGGCTTTGGGAGCGTGGTTTCGGTGAGCCCGGGGCGGGTGATCGTGCTGCAGACGCTGCCTAGCACGCCCTCGGCACGGGCGGGCCTGGCGGCCGGCGACGAAATCGTTGAAATCAACGGCTATCGCCTGGATTGGATGGAACCGGACGCGCTGATGGATTTTCTGCGGCAGACGCGGCAGAACCAGGCGCGGCTCATGGTCCGGCGGCCGGGCGTGGCGACGCTGATGCCCTTTCTGCTGACCCCCGCCGAGGTGGCCTCGCCCAGCGTCTCGCGGGCTTTCTTCTTGCGGCCGGGAGTGGGCTACATCAAGATCGAAAGCTTCGAGGAGAAGACAGCAGAGGAGTTTCGCAAGGCGCTGGACAAACTGGGCACAGAGAAGCTGCGCGGGCTGGTGCTCGACCTGCGGGACAACCCGGGCGGCGTGCTGCCGGCGGCGATCGAAGTGGCGGCGGCGTTCCTGAAGCCGGGCCAGGTCGTCTTGAGCATCCGAGGCCGCTCGGGGCCCGGGGAGGCGATCAAGGCGCCGGAGGGTTCCCAGCCGCTGGGGTTTCCGCTGGCGGTGCTCGTCAACGGCCGGAGCGCCTCGGCGGCGGAGATCGTAGCCTGGGCGCTAGAGGACCACGACCGCGCTACGATTGTCGGTGAGCCCAGTTTCGGCAAGGGGTTGGTGCAGCGGGTCTTTCCCTTGCCGGAATCGACGGCCCTGGCGCTGACCACGGCACTGTACTTCACGCCGAGCGGGCGCTCCATCCAGAAGTCTTTGGCGCAGCTTCATCGCCCGATGCCGGAGCGCGGCGGCAGCCCCATAGCGGCTGCCGGAGGCGGGGCCGCTTCCGCATCCGGCGAGTACCGCACTGACGCGGGCCGGCCTGTCAAGGGCGGCGGGGGCATCACCCCGGACGTGCTGGTGTCGCCGGAAGGCCTGACGCCGTTTCGCACGGCTCTCGAGACCAGCTCTTCCTTTCTCAAATTTGCCCAGCGCTACACGGCCGATCGCCGCAGCATTCCTCAGGACTTTGATGTGACCCCCGAGTTGCTGGACGACTTCCAGGCTTTCCTTTCCGAGCGCCAGATCCGGCCGGCGCTGAGCGAGTGGAGCGCCAACCGCGAGTACATCCGGAACCGCCTCAAGACCGAAATCTTTAACCTGACCTTCGGGGTGGAAAAGGGCGACGAGGTGGAGGCGCAGCGGGACCGGCAAGTCCAAAAAGCGCTGGAAGCGCTGGATTTGCGCTGACGGGCGCTCGTGGTAAGATAACCTAACCCTTTACTTGGATCTCAGGAGGAAGAACTATGGCTGAATACACGCATCCGGAAGTGTTAGTTTTGACCGACTGGGTCGCCCAGAACCTGAAGAACCCATCGGTCCGCATCGTCGAAGTGGACGTGGACACGAAGGCTTACGATGAAGGACACGTGCCCGGCGCCATAGGATGGTCCTGGAACACGCAGCTTTGCGACACGGTGCGTCGCGACATCATCCCCAGCGCGGATTTCGAAACTTTGATGGGCAGCTCGGGGATCAGCAACAGCTCGACGGTGATTCTCTACGGGGACAACAACAACTGGTTCGCGGCCTGGGCGCTGTGGCAGTTGAAGATTTACGGCCACCAGGACGTTCGCCTGATGAACGGCGGGCGGAAGAAGTGGCTGGCCGAGGGACGGGATTTGTCCAAAGAAGTGCCGGCCATGACCGCCGTGAGGTATCACGCCAAGACCCCGGATTTTTCCATTCGCGCCTTTCTGCCGCAGGTGCAGGAAGCAACCGCCAAGAGGGCGGTGGAGCTCGTGGATGTACGCAGCCCGCAGGAGTTCACGGGCGAAATCCTGGCCCCGCCAGGACTGCCGGAAACCTGCCAGCGCGGCGGGCACATTCCCGGGGCGCGCAGTATTCCCTGGTCGCAGGCCTGCAATGAGGACGGCACTTTCAAAACGGCTGACCAGTTGAAGGCGCTCTACAACGGCGCAGGCATTACCGGGACCAAGCCGATCATCGCCTATTGCCGCATCGGGGAGCGCAGCAGCCATAGCTGGTTCGTCCTGAAGTATCTGCTGGGCTTTTCCAACGTGACCAACTACGACGGCTCCTGGACCGAATGGGGCAACCTGGTGGGGGCTCAAGTGGAAAAAGGCGCGGCCGCAGCCGCCCGGTGATCGAGCGCCCGAGGAAAAAGTCATGAAAGCCGAAGAACACTCGACCAGAACCTTGGAAGTGGAAGGCTGGAAGGTCCGGCTGACATCCTACAAGCTGGGCGACACCTATCATTGCACCGCCGACAACGTTGAGCCGG
>JACQDG010000129.1 GCA_016201185.1 Acidobacteriota bacterium
AACGCCAGCCAGATGACGCTGGAAAAGCTCATGCGGAAGGCGCACGACTCGGACGCCGCCATTTTCACCGTGGGCCTGCTGAATGAAGAGGAGCGGCGAGCGCAGCGGCGCACCAAGCGCGCCCTGGCAAGCCTGGCGGAGGCCACCGGTGGCGCCGCTTATTTCCCAAAAGAACTGGGCGAGGTGAATGAGATCGCCAACAAGATCGCGCTCGACATCCGCAACCAGTACATCCTCGGCTACACCCCCATCAACGAGGCGCTGGACGGCAGCTTCCGGCAGGTGAAGGTGGTGCTCGTGGGGCCTGGAAAGAACTACAACGTGCGCACCCGCACTGGTTACTATGCCGGAGGCTCGGCGGCGGCCAACGCCAAGCTGACCAGCAGCGGCAACTAGGCGCCCGCTACCGGGGGCCGCGTCTCGATCGGCGGCCATCCAATCATGACGAGCTTCCTGTGGAAAGGCAGCCGCGGTTACCGCCTCCGTCCGTGGCGCAGCCCGTATCTGCGCTGGCGGATCGAGACCTACTGCGGGTGGAAGGCCGAGGAGATTGGCTTTGTGGATTTCTGGCGGTTTATTTGGCGGCAACGCCGGGATTTGTGGCGCTTCCTGCGTTGGGCGGCGCGAATGAAAGCGGCGGCCGGCGCCCGGTCGGTTATAAGAACGCCATCGTCTTGATCCCCGAAACATCGAAGCGTTTGCGGCAGCGGAGGTTGCGACACATCACCTTGTCGTCGCACAGGACCATGTAGGACTGCGCCTTCTGGAAGCGGGCGCGGTCATGCTCGTCGGCGCCGCCCGGAAGCCGGTCGCGCTTCTGCCGTACCACCCACCGCAGGGGATACTCCGCCGATTGCTTGCAGAAGGGACAGCTCAGCACGAGAGTGCGGGTGGTATCCGATGGAGTGTAGAAGTTGCGCTCGTCCATAGGGAATTACTTTACCGCATCCCGGTCGACCAGCCCTACCGCGGCCCCCGCTCCTACCCCGGCTTCTTCAGCCGCGGAGGCTTGATGGATGGAGATTTCAACGAAGCCTGAGCTGCCGGCGATGGCGAAAATTTCCCCGGGATCAGCCTGGGCATAGACGGACCGCAAAGCCTCGGTACGGACGCGGCCGACGGTCAGCAGAAAGCGCTGTGGCAGATTCTCCGGCTGGAAGTTCGTGATCAGGTTGCCAAAGCTATCCACATGCAGGACCTGCCCCTCGCGACGACCAGGCCCGATCTCTCGTGGGGAGGGGATCTCCAGGCGAGCGAAATCCTCGATGGGCTCGGCCATCCGCTCCGGTGGGTCGCCTCTGGAAAGAAGGCCGGCGGCAGGGGCGAAAACATCCCTTCCGTGAAAAGTATTGCTGATCGGTTTAAGAGCGAAGATCTCCGGCTGGAGGGCCCAGACGCGGTGCGGGCAGCGGCGGTAGACCGGTTCCAGGACGCCGTTGTCGGGGGCCACGAACAGCCATGGCTCCGCCTCCACTACGATGGGCCGGCGGGGGCTGCCCACACCGGGATCCACCACCACCAGGTGCACGGTGCCGGGAGCGAAATAGGAGTAGGAAGCGGCCAGAATGAAGCCGGCGCCCAGCAGGTCGTAGGCCGGCACCTGGTGGCAGAGATCGACGATGCGGGCTTGCGGGTTGAAGCGCAGAATCACGCCTTTCATGACTCCGACATAGTGGTCCGACAGCCCAAAATCCGTAGTCAAGGTCACGATGCCGCTCGTCATGCGCTCTTCTCCGCCGCCTGGACCCGCGGAACACTGCGATTCCGGGGCTGTTATAATAGTGGCACTGGGCGGCCATGCCACGCTACTATTTTGACCACAATGCGACCACCCCGGTGGCGCCGGAGGTGGTCGCGGCCCTACTTCCCTGTTTGGGCCAGGACTATGGGAACGCTTCCAGCATCCACTTCTTCGGCCAGCAGGCCAAGCAGCGGCTGGAGGGCGCCCGCCGCCAGGTGGCCGGATTGCTCGGCTGCCGCCCGAACGAGATAGTCTTCACCAGCGGCGGGACCGAGGCCAATAACCTGGCCATTCTGGGCGTGGTCCGGAGCATGGCCCGCGAGCGGCGCCACGTTATTACCACGACCATCGAGCACCCCTGCGTGCTGGATGCTTGCCGGCAACTGGAGAAGGAAGGGGTCGAGGTAACCTACGCGCCGGTCGGCTCCAACGGCGTGGTTTCGTCCGGCGAGATTCGAGCCGCGTTGCGGCCTCACACGGTGCTGATCAGCGTGATGTACGCCAACAACGAGACTGGCACGGTGCAGCCGATCCGGGAAATCGCTGTCATCGCCCGCGAGGCGGGTGTTCTGATGCATACCGACGGCGTGCAGAGTACAGGTAAGATCCCGGTAGATGTGCGGGAACTGGGCGTCGATTTGTACGCCCTGAGCGGCCACAAGATTTACGGGCCGAAGGGGGCGGGAGCGCTTTACGCGCGGCAGGGCGTCCGGCTGGCGCCGCTGCAGTACGGCGGTCACCAGGAACGCGACCGCCGGCCAGGGACGGAAAATGTGGCCGGCCTGGTGGCCTTGGGGCAGGCGGCGGAACTGGCCGGCCGGGACCTGCGTTCGGAGGGCGAGCGGGTCGCGGCCCTGCGCGACAGGCTGGAGAAGGAGTTGTTCGGCCGAATTCCCTTCGCCGGCGTCAACGGGAAGAGCGCGCCGCGCGTGCCGAACACGACCAATATGTATTTTGAATTTTTGGAAGGCGAGGCTATGGTGATCGCCCTCGACCTGAAAGGCATCGCTGTATCGACTGGGGCTGCCTGCTCCAGCGGGTCGGTCGAGCCTTCCCACGTGCTGACCGCCATGGGAATGACGGCGGAGCGGGCCCGCGCCAGCATTCGCTTCTCCCTGGGCCGGCAGAACACCGCAGAGCACGTAACGGCGCTGGTCGAGGCCGTCACGGCCGTGGTCGGGCGCCTCCGCAAGCTCTCGCCCGTCTGCCAGACAACCTGAGGGTTACCGACGAAAAGTATGGCTTCCGATATTATCGCCGTCGCCATGAGCGGTGGCGTGGACAGCTCGACGGCGGCTGGCCTGCTGCGCCGCCAGAACTGCTACATCGTCGGGCTGACGATGCAGTTGTGGAACCAGCGGCG
>JACQDG010000130.1 GCA_016201185.1 Acidobacteriota bacterium
CCGTGCTGCGCGTGCGCCACCGCCATGCCGTAGCCTGGCACGATGATCACCGATTGGGCCGTCTCGAGCAGCACGGCCATCTCTTCCGGCACGATGCTGCGCACCGTTCCCTTCGCCTCCGCCGCCGGTCCGGCCGCCTCCGGCTCGATCTTGCCGAACGCTCCGAACAGCACGTTCCCCGCCGAGCGGTTCATGGCCCGGCACATCAGCAGGGAAAGCAGGAAGCCCGAGGTGCCGTCGAGCGAGCCGGTGATGATCTGAATCTTGTTCATCAGCACGAACCCCATGGATGCATCGGCCAGCCCGGCGTAAGAGTTCAGCAGCGAGATCACCACCGGCATGTCCGCCGCGCCAATCGGGATCACCAGCAGGAAGCCGAACAGCAGCGCCAGGGCCACCAGGATGAAGAACATCGGCGCGGCCCACGGCACAAAGATCATGTAGACCAGGAGGCCGAGCATGCTGGTGAACAAGCCGATGTTGATTGTGTTTTGAAACTTATAGGTAATGGGAGCGCCGGGGAGTATCCCCTGGAGCTTCCCCGCCGCCATCAGGCTTCCGGTGAAGGTCAGCCCGCCGATCATCACCTCCAGGGCGAGGGCCGCCATCTTGACCCGCTGGTTCCCGAGCGCCAAGCCCTCCCGGACGTATTCGGCTATCCCTATCAAGGTGGCCGCTAGGGCGCCGAGGGAGTGAGAAAGGGCCGTTCGTTGCGGCACGGCCGTCATCGGCACCCAAAAGCCTATTGCGCCGCCGATGACGGAGCCGGTGGCGAGCCGGGCGGCGATCCACTTGTAGTTGACGATCTGGTGGTGGAAGAGCGTGCCGACCACGGCCAGCAGCATGCCGATTTCGGCCAGGAACATCCCCTTGCGGGCCCAGCGGGGCGAGCTCAACCCTTTCAGCCCCAGGATGAACAGGGTGGCCGAAAGGATGTAGAAGTAGCTCAGCGCCGTCATCGCCCGCCCGGCCCCTTCTTGAACATCTTCAGCATGCGGTCGGTGATCAGAAAGCCGCCGACCACATTGATGGTGGAGCAGGTCACGGCGATGAAACCCAGGGCGGTGCTGAGGGTGCTGTAGTTCGCCCCGGCCACCAATAGGGACCCGACCAGCGAAATGCCCGACATGGCGTTGGTGGCCGACATCAGCGGTGTGTGGAGCAGCGGGGTCACCTTGGAGATTACGTGATAGCCCAAAAAGCCGGCGAGGATAAAGATGTACAGCCCGATCTCGAGATCGCTTGTCGTGTTCAGTACGTCCATTATTTGCTCCCGAATATCAGCTTTTGACTTCGAAGAGAACCTGACCCTGATGCGTGACCAGCGGACCGCGGGTCAGCTCGTCCTGGAGATCCACATGCACGCTGCCGTCTTTAAGGAGATGCGCCAGGAAATTCGTGACGGTGCGGGCGTACATCTGGCTGGCGTGGAAGGGGACGGTGCTGGGTAGATTGACGGGGCCGACGATCGTGACGCCGTGCTTCACCACGTCGCGGCCCGCTTCGGTGAGCGCGCAGTTTCCTCCCTGCTCGGCAGCCAGGTCGACGATGACGGAGCCCGGCCGCATCCCGCGCACCATTTCCTCGCTGATCAGCAGCGGGGCGCGCTTGCCCGGCACCAGCGCCGTCGTGATGACGACGTCCGCGGCGCCGATGTACCGCGCCATCATCTGCTGCTGTCTCCGGTAGAACTCCTCCGACTGGGCCTTGGCGTAGCCGGTCTTCTCCTCGGCGTCCTTCGTTTCGAGCGGCAGCTCGACGAACTTCGCGCCGACGCTTTCCACCTGCTCCTTGACGGCGGGACGCGTATCGTAGGCTTCCACCACGGCGCCGAGCCGCTTGGCGGTGCCGATCGCTTGCAGCCCAGCCACGCCCGCGCCGATGATGAACACCCGCGCCGGGGTCATCGTGCCAGCCGCGGTCATCAGCAGCGGGAAGAACTTGGGCAAGTGGTTGGCCGCGATCAGGACGGCCTTGTAGCCCGCCAGCGTGCTCATGGCGCTCAGGGCGTCCATGGGCTGGGCCCGCGCGATGCGCGGCATCAGCTCCATGGCGAAGGCCGTGACCTTTCGCTCCGCCAGGGCGCGGATGGAAGCGCCGTTGGTGTGGGGCTGGAGGAAGCCAATGAGCGTGGCGCCTTCCTTGATTCTTCCGACTTCCTCGGCCGATGGCGGCTGGACTTTCAATAAAATGTCGCCTTTCTCGAGCGCCTGGGAGTCCAGCCGCGCACCCTTTTCTTCGTAGACTGAATCCAGGAACCCCGCCGGCTGGCCAGCGCCTGGCTCCACCAGGACTTCGAGGCCCGCCTTGGTGAGCTTCCCAACCAGTTCTGGAACAAGCGCCACGCGCCGTTCCCCGGGGACAGCTTCTTTCGGAACGCTGGCAATCATCTGCGCCACTAAAGATGCAAATTGTCGGAGGGGAGGTGACAGGGCCTCATCCCGGGTATGTTCCCGTGATGTATTTGTGAAGGTGATGGATGGTTTCCTCCTGCGCCGAGATGATCCACTTCACCAGGTCGCCGATGGAGATCACCCCCACCACTCTGTCATCCTTGATTACCGGGAGATGACGGATGCGGTTCTCGGTCATGATTCTCATGCACTCATCCACGGTGTTCTCCGGCTCTACCGTGACGACCCGGCCGGTCATGATTTCTCTGACCTCAGTATGTTTGGAGGACCTTCCCTGCAGAATGACTTTCCGGGCGTAATCGCGTTCGGAAATGACGCCGACCAGCC
>JACQDG010000137.1 GCA_016201185.1 Acidobacteriota bacterium
AGCGTCTCCGGGGAAGTGGCCCGCTGGAACGCCCGCTTCCCTGTCACAACCTCATAAAATACGGCGCCGAAAGAGAATTGATCCGAGCGGAAATCGACCGCGCGCCCGCTGGCCTGCTCGGGCGACATATAGCCCACCGTGCCCAGAATCGCCCCGCTCTCGGTGAGAACGGACTCCGTAAGGGCATTCGCCTCGCTTCCTTCCGCGGGCTGGGTGAGCTTGGCCAGGCCGAAGTCGAGGATTTTCACCCGGCCGTCATTAGTAATGAAAATGTTCTCCGGCTTCAAATCCCGGTGCGTGATGGCTTTTTCATGGGCCGCCGCCAGCCCACGCGCCGTTTCAAGCGCAAAGTCGATGGCTTTGGTTGCAGGAATCGGCCCGCCCCGCAGCCGCTGGCGCAACGTTTCGCCTTCCAGCAGCTCCGAAACCAGGTAAGGCGAACCCTCGTGCGTGCCGACATCGTAAATGCTCAGGATATTCGGATGGTTCAGCGCCCCGGCCGCCCGCACTTCCTGCTCGAAGCGCCGCAGCCGGTCTTCATCCTTCGAGAAAGCCGCCGGCAGAACCTTGATCGCGACGTCTCGCCCGATGCGCGGGTCCCTCGCTCGGTAGACCTCGCCCATCCCACCGGCGCCTACGGGGGCGAGGATTTCGTAAGGACCCAGACGCGTGCCGGCAGCCAGGGGCATTGCTACTTCCTAAGTGCCGCCAGTATACCGTAAACCCGTATTCGCAGGGAGCAATTACTTGGAGGCCTTGGGGTGGATCAGCGGGTAGTTCTTTTCCCGCCACTCTTTCAGGCCGCAGTATTGGACGGTCTTGTAACCGTGTTTCTGAAGCAGCTCTGCCGCACGGGCAGCTCGTCCGCCGGCGTTTCAAGCGGTAACGATGAAGCGGTCTTTGGGCACCTCGTTCAGACGGGTCTCCAGTTGGCCGACGGGAATGTTCACGTAGCCTTTTAGCGTACCCAGCTCTTCGAGCTCGTGCGGCTCGCGGACGTCGAGGAAGAACAGGTCCTTGCCCTCGTCGACGCGCTTCTTCAGCGCGTCGATATCGATGCGCGCCAGCTTCTGGTCTTGAGCGCGAAGTCCGGCAGCCAGGCCCAGGACGGCGGCGCCGAGGACGAAGCAGGTTTCGCGGCGGAGCATGCAGTCACCTCCAACGAGGGCTAGTATAGCGCAGCACCAAATCCATATTGCAACTTAATATATTAATTTGATATATTGATTGTATATGAAGACCCTGTTGATCCATCTTGACGAGCAGACCTACCAGGCCTTGAACCGGGTCGCTCCGGCTGACAAGAGGCGCCGTTCGCCGTTCATTCGCGAGGCCATTCGCCGCGCAATTCGCGAAGCGGAATATGCGCAGATGCGCGCTCGTTATCAGGCTCAGCCGGACTTGGAATCAGAAGCCGACGACTGGTCTACCGCTGAGGAGTACGGGGCTTGAAGCAGTACGAAATCTGGTGGGCCAGACTGCCGAAGCCGGCCGGGGATCGGCCTGTGCTTCTGCTGAGCCGTGACGAGGCCTACGCCTATCTCAACAAGTTTATCGTTGTCGAAATCACAACGACCATTCGCGGAATCCCCGTCGAGGTTCCGCTCGGTCCCAAGGATGGACTTCCCAAGCGGTGTGTGGCCAATTGTGACAATGTCCGCACCATCGCCCGGTCGGCTCTGGTCAAGAGGCTGGGGGCGCTAGGGAGACCGCGAGAAGCAGAAGTGAAGCGGGCGGTGGGATACGCCCTGGAATGGGAAGAGCTCATCCTGGTCGCCGAATAAGTGGCAGCCCCGTTCAGGGCATTTCCTGCCGATTCCATATATACTACCGGCTTGAGGTAACCGTATGGCCACGTTGCAGGCCCAGGACCAACTGCCGCTAAGCGCCACGCCGCGGTCGGGTCTCGCGACTTTTCTGGCGGTGGCCGCGCCGAATGCCACCGCTTTTATCTCGAGCATGTTCATCATGGTGGTGGAGCTGGTGGCGGGGCGGATCATCGCTCGCCATGTGGGCAGCTCGCTCTACACCTGGACCTCGGTGATCGGCGTGGTGCTGGCGGGAATCGCGGTCGGCAACTGGACCGGCGGCAGGCTGGCGGATCGTTTCAAACCGCGCAACGCTCTGGGCGTGTTGTTCGCCCTGGCCTCGATCTGCGCCTTCAGCATTCCGGCGTTGAACAAGGTGGTTGGTTCGTGGCCGTTTCTGTGGAAGCAGGATTGGGCGCTGCGGATCTCGGCGCATGTTTTCCTGGTCTTCTTCCTGCCCTCAGCGGTGCTGGGATGCATCGGGCCGATGGCGGCGAAAATGGCGCTGGACCTGGGCCGGAAGACGGGGCGGACCGTGGGCAGCGTGTATGCCTGGGGAGCGCTGGGCAGCATTGTGGGCACGTTTCTCACCGGCTTTATTCTGATCGCCCGGTGGGGCACCATTGCAGTGCTGGTGAATGTGGGCGTGGCGCTGGCGGCGGTGGCGGTCCTGTTCGGCGCGCGGGCGCTGTTCCCATACCTGTGGGCAGGAGTCGCTTTGGCGCTGGCGGGGATGACGTACGGCCCCTGGCAGACCGGGCAGCAGCTGGCGACGCAAATCGGATTTTTGCGCGAGAGCTACGACAACGTCCTTTACGTGGATGAGAGCCAGTACTCGTACATCCAGATCGAGCAGGACAGCAATCCGCCGAGCATGCGAACCCTCTCGCTCGATCACCTGATCCACGCCTACATCGTGATGGACAACCCCGACGAGCTGCAGTACGACTACGAGAAGCTCTACCGGTCCATCACCCGGACGGCCACGGCCGGCAAATTGAGCTTGAAGGCGCTGTTCATCGGGGGCGGCGGGTTTGTGTTCCCGCGCTACATGCTGCACAACTGGCCGGGCAGCTACGTGGACGTAGCAGAAATCGATCCCCGGGTGACGGAAGCCGCCCACCAGGCCTTTGGGCTGGCGCGCCATTCGCCCATGCACATTGATAACCTGGACGCCCGCAACCACATCGATGACCTGCTGCGGCGCAAGCAGGCGGGCGAAACGGCGCCGGCCTTCGACGTGATTTACGGCGACGCCTTCAACCATTACGCCGTGCCGTATCACCTGACCACGCTGGAATTTAACCTGAAACTGCGGCAACTGCTGGCGCCGGACGGCGTTTACATGATCAACATCCTGGACATCTACAACTCCGGCAAGTTCCTGGGGGCCGTGCTGAACACCTTCGAGAAGAGCTTCCCGCACGTCTACGCCTTCTGCACGCAAAACAACGGGCCGGCCACGACAACGGACCGCCGCGACACCTTCGTGGTGGTGGGATCCATGAAGCCGCTGCGGGGCGACGCTCTCGAGCCGGGCGTTTCAGGAACTGCCTTGAACCGGAGCCACTTCGAAACCTTGCGGCAGCGCTCGAACCGCATCGTGCTCACCGACGATTACGCCCCGGTGGAGCAATTGCTGGAGCCGGTGGTGCGCAAGGCGGACAAGGAAGGGTGAGGCTGCGACGCGCGGCAGCTACCGCTACTTCTGCACGTCCATCACGAAGATGTCGCTTTGGTAATGCGCAATGGTGAAGAAGAACCGCTCCCCGTTGGTCGTAAACTCGATCCGGTATGACTGCCGGGCAGGGTCGTCGAACTTCACAAGCAGCGTCGGAGTCCCTCCTGCTGCCGGGACCGCCCAGAAACTGGAGTGCCCCTCGGCATCGTAGGCCTTGTAGTACACGGTCCGGCTGTCCTTGGACCATGCGGCAAAACCCGGTGCTGGGACAACCGCCGGATCCTTGCTTTCGACGAGAATGCGCGGCGGGCCGCCCTGCGGCGAGACAACGCGGAGGCTGCGGCCCAAGGCGGGGTACGCGATGAGTCGGCCGTCTGGAGACCACCTTGGCCAGCCTCCGGGCGTGGCGAGTTCCCTCGGCGCCTCCCAAGCCGCACCATCCGCGGTTCGGGTTAAGACTGCTAGTGTGTCCTTTGCCTGCTGTATAGAGCGGTAAGCAATGTGCTTTCCATCCGGGGACCAGTCCGGATACCACTCGTGGCCGGGATCGGAGGTGAGCTGCCGCTGTGAGCTTCCGTCGGCGCCCATCAGGAAGATATCGCGGCTGCCGCTACGCCACGAAAAGAAAACGATCTCCTTGCCGTCGGGCGACCAGGCCGGCGTAAAATCGTCTGCAAAGCTTGTTGTCAACTGCTCCATCTCGCCGCCGGCGAGCGGCATCCGGTAAATGTCCTGATTCCCGTTGCGGTTGGAATCGAACGCCAGCCAGCGTCCGTCAGGAGATACCCCAATGCCTTCGATCGCCTGGTTTCCGCTCGTCACGGGAGACGCCGCCGAGATAGAGATGGGAG